>JAFGBA010000256.1 GCA_016933395.1 Sedimentisphaerales bacterium
CGGCGGCAAACCGGAAAGGGTGCCTATCGTCAATACATTCCAATCCGATATATTGTCGTCGCCAAATTCCGTAGTTTCCGGATCGGAGTAATAGAATAATAACTGGCTGTCTCCTCCCATACCAAACTCATCCGTAGAATGGAGAGTCAGTGTGGTCAGCATGACCCGCGGCTCAAGGTGCTCAAGCTGAAGCGGCCCGGCTGCAGGTTTTTTCAGCTTTTGGCCATGAGAATTGGTTTTGTGGAGGATGTTTTTACGACGATTGCGGCGGAAAAGACGGTTCAAGGTATTCTCCTTGGCTGGATAAAATTAACGCAGGCTCTTACAAGGTAAGCACTTATATCATTCCCGCAACGAACCCGCACCACGTCCCCCCCTCGCTGCTGCAGCACCGCTTATGCGATGTTCGCCTTGTGAAGGGAATTTTCGAAGTTTGAGCGTAAAATGTCAACAAAAATCCTGCCTTTACCTAAACTTCCGTTTAATTTGCATTGGTAGGCCCAAATGGCGGCGGAAATCAATGGTGATTTTTATTCCTTAATACGATAGTTTTTCCTATATGCATGAATTATCTATAGCTCAAGCACTGCTGGACCAGGCAATCAGGATCGCTTCGGAAAATAACGCCCTTAAGATTTCGGAAATTGAGGTTGAATTAGGGGTAATGCGTCTTGTGGTTCCCGAAGCACTGGAAGAAGGTTTTAAAGTATTAAGCCACAATACTCCCGCCTGGAATGCCAAATTAATACTGACGGAAGTCCCTATTACCGCTCAGTGCCGACAATGCAAACAGCCATTCACGGCTGATATGGGCAACCTTCTATGTCCCCAATGTCAGACAGGTGATGTCGCGATCCTGTCGGGTAACGATATTATTTTAAAAACCGTGATTTGTGAGACAACCGACGAAAAAGAAACACTTTAATATTGGGTAGGATTAACAGATGAAAATCAAAGTCGTGGAAAGCGTCTTCCAGGCCAACGATGCCGTTGCCGGCGAGAACCGCGCACTGGCGGATAAAGCCGGTGTGCTCATGGTAAATCTGATGAGCGCTCCGGGCAGCGGCAAAACCACCCTGCTGGAAAGAACGTTGGTGGAATTGGGACCGAAGAATTGTGCTGTACTGGTGGGCGACCTGCAAACCGTGCGGGACGCCGAACGGCTGGGTGTCAGTGGTTCCCAAGTAGTGCAAATCAATACCGGCCGGGGTTGCCACCTATCCGCCGCCCAGGTAGCCCAGGGATTAAGCGAACTTGATTTGACCGGTTTATCATACCTATTTATAGAGAATGTAGGGAATATGGTCTGCCCGGCAAGTTTTGATTTGGGTGAACATAAACGAGTCGCCTTATTGAGTGTACCTGAAGGAGATGACAAAGTCGCCAAATACTGGACGCTTTTCCAAGGGGCGGATGTGATATTGTTAAGTAAAATCGACTTGCTGGGCGCGCTGGATTTCGATCCGGAGCGAGTCCGCGACGACTTGTCGAAAATTAATACTCATGCCCCTCTGCTGGAAATATCTGCAAAATCCGGTCAAGGTTTCCATAACTGGTTGGATTGGCTAAGAAAAGAACACTATACTCCAACAGAATAATGTGCTAACTCAAGGGATGGTTTACCAAGGGCTATCCCTAGGGAGATACTGAGATTTTCCTCTCCGGTAAAGGAAAAAGACGAAAGGTAAATTGTGACCGGATTTACAGTTTTTACCTAAAAAAACCACCAAAATAATTGTGAAAAGCAGCACAAAATTAATAATTGCTTTTCGTGAAAAAAATCACTGGATTTCATCCTGGAAAAGCACTAGAAGTCGTGATTTTCCTGAAAAGCGAATAAAAAGCCAAATGATCTTCAATATAAAGATTGGCACAATATGAAGGATTCGGTCAATGAGTAAAAATCTGCAAACAACCGTGAAGGGTATTTGTCAGTCGTGCGGTAATGACCGCGGACGAATGATGGATATTGTTCGTGCCGTTCAGGAGCAATTCGGATGCGTGTCGAACGAGGCCCTGGATTTGATCGCCAGCCAGGTGAACTGCCACCGCGTGGAGGTCGAAAGTGTGGTGTCTTTTTACGCCTTTTTGAGCACCCGACCCAAAGGGCAAGTGGTGATTCGTCTTTGCGATGATATTATTGATCGGTTCAATGGTTTGGAACCGGTGGCCGAAACGTTCCAGAAGGAACTGGGAATTAATTTCGGCCAGACCACATCCGACGGGAAAATCACCCTGGAAAAAACACCCTGCATCGGCATGTGCGATCAGGCGCCGGCGTGCATGGTGAATGATGAAATCGTTACTTACCTTAGCACCGACAAAGCGAAAGAGATTGTCACCGGCCTGAAAAAAGACCTGAATGTCAAAAAGCTGGTGCATAAATATGGCGACGGCAACAACGCCAATGATCTCGTCAAGTCGATGGTGCATAATAACGTGCGTCAAAAAGGCGAGGTGATTTTCGGCGATCATATCGCCGAAGAAGGTCTGAAAAAAGCCTTGGCCATGACGCCGCAGGAAGTGATTCGCGACATGAAAACCGCCCGTCTCCGCGGGCGTGGCGGCGCGGGTTTCCCCACCGGTATGAAATGGGAATTCACTCGTGCCGCGGACGCCACGGGCAAGAAACGCTATGTGGTTTGTAACGCGGATGAGGGTGAACCGGGCACGTTCAAGGATCGCGTCCTGCTGACGGAAAAAGCCGACATGCTTTTCGAAGGCATGACCATCGGAGGTTACGCCATCGGCGCTGAAGCCGGGATTCTGTATCTGCGGGCCGAATACGCCTACCTTCGGGCATTTCTGGAAGATGCGCTGAATAAACGACGTAAAAATAATCTTTTAGGCAACAATATTCTTGGCAAGGCGGGATTCAATTTTGATATTCGTATTCAGATGGGCGCCGGTGCTTATATCTGCGGCGAGGAAACATCGTTGCTGAGCAGTTGCGAAGGCCTGCGGGGCGATCCCAAAAACCGCCCGCCATTTCCGGCGCAACAAGGTTATCTGGCGGCGCCGACGACCGTGAATAATGTGGAAACCTTCTGTTGCGCCAGTCGTATCATGGAAAAAGGCGCCGGGTGGTTTGCTTCTCTTGGTTCAAAAGGATCCCCGGGCACCAAGCTGCTGAGCGTATCGGGCGATTGCCACAATCCCGGCGTATATGAAGTGCCTTTCGGCATCAAATTGAGTGATTTATTAAATATGGTTGGCGCGAACGGCGCTCAGGCGGTGCAGGTCGGCGGACCCAGCGGTTCCATGGTGGGGCCAAGTGACTACGGTCGCACTATCTGTTATGACGATCTGGCGACAGGCGGCTCGATCATGGTTTTTGGGCCCGAACGCAATATCCTGGAAATTGTTGATTACTTCATGGACTTCTTCATCGAGGAAAGTTGCGGCTACTGCACGCCGTGCCGGGTAGGCAATGTCCTGCTAAAACAAAAACTCGAAGACATCATGCACGGCCGCGGTGAACCGAGCGATTTGACCTACTTGGAAAACCTCGGCCAAACGGTAAAAATCGCCAGCCGATGTGGATTGGGACAAACATCACCCAATCCCATTCTTACAACATTAAAGAACTTCCGCGGACTATACGAGGCCTTGGTCAAGCAAGGCGAACCGGGCATGTTGCCCACGTTTAACCTTGAAGAAGCAGTGACACAGGCGGCCCACATTGCCGGCCATGGACCGATGAAACATCATTGAGAAGGAAATAACTACAATAATGTTGCGGAAAATCGTTTTTGTCACCTTGAGCGCAGCGAAAGGTCTCTTTTATCCGAAAAGAGAGATTCTTCGTTGCGCTCAGAATGACAACGTGTGTTATCGCACTATCCGCAATAAACATTTGGTTAGATAAGGACAAGCGAATGAGCGAAAAAATCACTTTTACGATTGACGGCGTGGAGGTACAAGCGGATCCAGGTCAAACGATCTTGCAGGCGGCCGAAGCAGCCGGCATTTATATCCCTCGTCTGTGCGCCCATAAAGACTTAACTCCGCACGGCAGTTGTCGGGTTTGCACCGTATTTGTCAACGGTCGGCCGCAATCAGCATGCACCCAGCCGGTCGCGCCGGGCATCACCGTGGAAAATGATACGGAAAAAATTAACGCCATCCGCAAGGACATCATCGAGATGCTATTTGTCGAAGGCAACCATTTCTGCATGTTCTGCGAAAAAAGCGGTAACTGCGAATTACAGGCCTTGGGTTATCGTTTCGGCATGTTGGCCCCGAAATATCCTTATATGTTTCCCAAACGCGAAGTGGACGCCTCGCACCCGGATATTTTCATCGACCGCAACCGCTGCATCCTGTGCGGCCGCTGCGTACGAGCCTCGCGGATGCTGGACGGCAAGGGCGTGTTTGAGTTTGTCGGTCGCGGACCGGAAAAGCGTGTGCAAGTCAACGCCGAAGCCCGGCTGGCCGATACCGACGCCAGCGTAACGGACAAGGCCGTACAAGTTTGCCCCGTCGGGGCGTTACTGCCCAAACGGGTCGGCTATAAAGTGCCCGTCGGCCAACGGCTCTATGACCATGAACCGATTGGTTCGGATATTGAAAAAAAGTAAACAAGAATCATCGACGGCCTTTGGTTTTATCGTCGGCCGTTGCGTAACGTAATACATACAGAGGACACGACATGGCAAAACCCAAGGTAGCGACAACTTCACTGGCGGGATGCTTCGGTTGTCACATGTCCATCCTGGACATCGACGAACGCATCCTTAAACTGGTGGAATTGATCGAATTCAACAAATCGCCTATCGACGACATTAAAGTTTTCACCGAACGCTGCGCCATCGGCCTGATCGAAGGCGGCTGCGCCAATGAGGAAAACGTACGAGTCCTGCAGGACTTTCGCCGCAACTGCGATATCCTCATCAGCGTCGGCGAGTGCGCTATCTGCGGCGGCATTCCGGCAATGCGCAATATGATCCCCTTGAAGGAATGTCTCGATGAGGCGTATCTTAACGGCCCGACGGTTTATAATCCCAGTGGAAAAATTCCTGACGACAAGGAAATCCCCTTGCTGCTGAATAAAGTTTATCCGGCCCATGAAGTGGTCAAAATTGATTATCATCTGCAAGGTTGCCCCCCACCGGCGGATACGATCTGGGAAGCCTTGGTGGCGCTGCTAACCGACAAACCGGTGGCGTTGCCTTACGAACTCATTAAGTATGATTAATTCGGCAAAAACCTGCGACTAAAATAAAAAGAACAAAATCGCGGACACTTCCGTTCGCGACAACAAATACGAGCCTGAGGAGATAGCTAGTGACGACGGCAAGTAACATGAAACGAATCGTCATCGAACCGGTGACCCGCGTGGAAGGCCACGGCAAGGTGACCATTTTGATGGACCAGGCCAATAAGGTTAAACAAGCGCGGCTGCATATTGTGGAGTTCCGCGGTTTCGAGCGGTTCATCCAGGGACGTCTGTTCTGGGAAGTCCCGGTGTTGGTGCAGCGATTGTGCGGCATCTGTCCGGTGAGCCACCATATTGCGGCGGCTAAAGCGATGGACCGTATCGTCGGCGGCGAGAATATCACCCCTACCGCCTTGAAGATGCGGCTATTGATGCATCACGGCCAGTTCTTCCAGTCACATGCTTTGCACTTTTTCCATTTGTCCAGCCCGGATCTGCTTTTCGGCTTTGACGCCGATGTGGCCATCCGCAACGTTATCGGCGTGGCGGCCAAGTACCCCGATCTCGCCGTGCAGGCGGTCATGATGCGGAAATACGGCCAGGAGGTCATTAAGCGGACCGCCGGCAAGAAAATTCACGGCACCGGCGCGATTCCCGGCGGCATAAACAAGAATCTCTCTATAGCCGAACGTGATGAACTGCTTAAGGACATCGACCAAATGATGGAATGGTCCCGCAGCGCGGTCAAGATCGCCAAGGACTATACCGTCGAGAACCTCGCCAAATTGAAGGACTTCGGCAGCTTCGAGTCGAACCACCTGTCCATCGTCCGGCCTGACGGCGCGTATGATATTTACGATGGAGGACTGCGGGCGATTGACGCCCAGGGCAACAAGATATTCGACCATGTCGATAATCAGAAGTACAACGATTACATCGCTGAGGAAGTGCGGTCGTGGTCGTATATGAAGTTCCCGTTCATCAAATCCATCGGTCCCGAAAAAGGCTGGTACCGCGTCGGCCCGCTGGCCCGCGTCAACAACGCCGACTACTTCGACACGCCCGAGGCGGAAGCTTGTCGCAAGGAATTTATGGCGGTGACAAATAACAAGCCCAACAACATCACCATGGCCTACCACTGGGCCAGAATGATCGAATTACTTAACTCGTGTGAGACCTTTCAGCGGCTGTTGAACGATCCCGATTTGCAAGGCACGGATCTGGTGGTGAAAGGTCAGCGGCGTGAGGAGGCCGTGGGCATTATCGAAGCCCCGCGCGGCACGCTGTTCCATCACTACAAGGTTGACAAAAACGACCAGGTGGTTATGGCCAACCTGATTGTTTCGACCACCAGCAACAACGAACCCATGAACCGAGCCGTGCAGAAAGTTGCGATGGATCATCTCGACGGCAAACCGGAAATCACCGAAGGTCTGTTAAATCACGTGGAAGTCGCCATCCGCGCTTACGATCCGTGCCTGAGCTGTGCGACTCACGCTTTGGGACAGATGCCGTTAGTGGTGGAGTTGTACGATAATGACGGCGAGTTGATTGATCGGAAGACGACGTAATGGCGACGGCGGATGTATTGCTCATTGGTTACGGCAACCCCGGACGTTTAGATGACGGCCTCGGTCCCGCTTTGGCGGAAGCCATCGCCGCCCTGAAACCGGAAGGCGTAACGGTGGAAGCCAATTATCAGCTTACCGTGGAAGACGCCGAGGAAGCCGCCCGCCACCAAGTGGTTATTTTTGCGGATGCTTCTGTTAATGGTGTTGAGCCTTTTTATTTTCATAAGCTTGAACCGGCGGCGGCGACGAGTTTCAGCACTCACCGTATCGACCCGGAGAATGTGCTGGCCCTGGCGACGAACATGTTTGGCGCTGAACCGGCCGGTTACGTACTGGGCATACGCGGTTACGAATTTAATGAGTTCGGAGAGTATTTATCGCCAACGGCACAACATAATCTCACATTGGCCGTGAGTTTTCTGAAAAGCGTTTTGCGGCAACGGGATTTTGACAAGGTGGCTAGCTTTACGGGAACCACCGATGGCGGTTTGACGAATCCGGCCAACGCCGACACAATACATTAAAATAAATACAGGGCGCGATGAGGCCCAAATTCTGGAGAGTTTCAATGAAAGACGGAAAATACGTAATCCTGTGTATCGACGATGATCCCGATATTCTCGAAAGCCTGCGCATCGTGCTGGAGGCCAACGGCTATATGATGGTCGAAGCGGGAACAGCCGAAGAGGGCCTCATGGTTTATAAGCAGACCAAGCCCGATCTCATTATCGTCGATCTGATGATGGAGGAGGTCGATGCGGGTACGCACTTCGTCAAGGAACTGCAAGCCGTGCAAAATACGGCGCCGGTTTATATGCTCAGTTCTACGGGCGACGCCCTGAACATGACCACGGACTTTTCCAGCCTGGGCCTCACGGGCGTCTTCCAGAAACCCATCGACAACGCCACGCTGTTAAAAGTCCTAAAAAATAAGCTGCATTAATTTCCGAGGAAAAATATCCCAGTGGAAAATTAAATAACCCATAAGAATCTTCGACCTGGTTTTTTTCGATTCTACTATTTACACCGGCTCGGAGAGAGCAAATATCTTGTCCTCCGAAATATATCTAACGGACGATAAAGTCTTGTCTAGTAATCTCTTTGGTTTGTCTTTAATCGAGTCATAAGTCTGTGTAATTGTCAATTTTACTCACACATAAAGGCAATCGTGGGCGGCCCAAACAGAAGTAAATTAAACTATTTGTCATTTTCCACTTAATTTCCTTAGCCAAGCGGCCGATAAGATTATGGGAACGCTTAAAGGGCAAATTCGGTCGGGGGCGGTTCACCATTGTATAGAAAATATGAATTGGAATGATCCAATTTATTGAGGTTTCTCGCTGATAAGGCTGCAATAGTAACCTATATGATGGTTACAATATTGCGTCCGATCATCGAGCTGATGTTGTGGTTATTTTAAAGGAAAGAAATCTATCAACCACAGGGAGTGGGACATGCAGCAAAGAATAACAGCGTCTTCGTGCGCAACAACACCGGACAGGGAAAAAACCGCATCGTCTCGTGCTTTCCAGGCATTGCTGGTCTATTGGATTAAATTAATTCTTCTGGTTTTGCTGGCGATGCTGGGCATCTGGGCGCTTTGGCAACTGGCATGGGGTAATAACGACGCCACCGCCCTGAAACCACTGCAACATGAATCGCCATTCCCGGGACACTCAATAAACAACGGCGTTGGAAAAATGACGACGTCAATGTTTAATATATGCCATCAAAGACCTTTGTCGCTAACGATCCTGATGACGGCATTTTCAGGCGCTATACTAATGAGTGTATCAGAGCGATTTGGCGACTGGATTGATCGGATTAAAAAAAGAACACATCGTTTATCCCGTCAGATGCTTCTTGACGCCGTTGACCTGCCAACGCTGGTGGTGGAACGGGATTTTCGCGTGGTTATGGCCAATGTCGCTGCGCGATCCTTGATGGACGATAACCAAACACCCCGGCTATGCTATGAAATTCACCATCGCGATAAACCCTGCGTGCCGAAACTCGAAGATTGCCCCGTGCAGCGTGCCTTCGAAACCGGCCTAACGATTCGCACGCGTCATCGCCATTTTAACCGCCGCGGCGAGGCCGTTTATTTGAACGTAACGGCCACTCCCGTGCGTAATAAGCGAGGCGACGTGGTGCAGGTCATCGAAACGTTTCACGATGTCAGCGCGGAACAATACAGCTTCGAAGAGCGCCGCCAACGAGAGAATTTTCTCCAAACTCTCATCAATACCGTGCCGGCGCCTATCTATTACAAGAACATGAAGGGCATTTACCTGGGCTGCAATCCGAGTTTTTCCGAACGCATTCTCGGTTGTACCCCTGAGGCCGTGGTGGGCAAAAGCCTTTTTGATTTCCCCATCCGCATCCCCACCGAACTGGCAGAACTTTATCGACGAAAGGACTGCGAACTTTTTGAACGAGGCGGCGTGCAGTATTACGAAGCTCC
>JAFGBA010000257.1 GCA_016933395.1 Sedimentisphaerales bacterium
CAAACGTCGAGAGTTGGCGCGTTTTCATCATTACAAGCGACATAACCTATTGGCTCCGCTGAGGGTTAAACAACGAAAATAAAATCGAACAGTACAAATAGTAATAGATGGATCATTTTTCCTGATGATGCGAAGTAAATACCCACCGCCATTGACAGGCTCTAGGGTGTAACCGGTTTGTTGGTCGGGTAATTTTGGTGATGGCTCCAATTGTTTTTGCCCGGCGAAGATGCAGCGGGGTGGGTGGCGGAGTTTGAGAAGTTCTTCGCCGTCGGCGTGGAAGGTGGTGTACACGATGCGGGTGGGTTCGTATTTAATAAAGCGCACCAGCGAGGAGCTTCGCAGCAGGTGGTTTTCCGTCACGGGTGCCCATTCAGGCACGCTGGCCATGCCGCGAGAAAAATGCCGCATGTAATCACCATAGCCATCGGAAAACCAGTAACCCGTCCCCTCATCCAGGCTGGTTTTAACCAGACCTTCGGCGTCGCAGGAATAACTCGCCCAGTTAAACGACCGAAACGCCCGCTCCTTGGCGTCTTTATCGCCGGTTTTTTCATACCACAACGCCAGCACCGAGGCGTACCGGGCAGTATGGCTGGACATCTTGTCCATATCGTTGATTTGTTCACTGATAGCTTCCGCGCCCCACTGGATCCCCTTTTCCGGCAAGCCCGCCATCGTCGTTGAATCCTGGGCGAAATGCGCCTGCACCCAGTCGATCATGCCCTTGGCGTGTGTCCGCCAGTCGGGGTCGCATTCGGGATGCTCGAGCAGGTACCGGGCCGTCTCCAACGGACAATACTGGTTGATGTTGGTGCGGTAGTCGGGATAAATGTAAATATCCTCGAAGTATTGCGTCCAGACATTGTTTTGCGCTGGGTATTGCATCAGCCAGTCCCAGGCGATTTTGCGCGTTGTCTTGTAAGCCGCCGTATCGCCCGCGCCGATGCGAATCATCTCATCTAGCAGCCGAATCGGGCCAATGGTGTTGGCCGTGTATTCCTCACGAACCTTTGTCCCCGTCTTGGCATCCACCCGGAACGGCCAAGGAGAATGGCTCTCATCCCCTTCACGCACATGACGGGCCAGGGCATCCGCACAACGACGGGCGGCGTCGAGGTATTTAGCCTCCAGGGAGAATTCATAAAAACGCAGGTAGGCCAGTCCCAGTTCCCCCACTTTATCCGGTTCGATAAATCCCACGCCGTCACCTCGGCCGAGGAACTTTTCATCATACTGGTAGCGGGTGTCGGTTGCGCCGCGATAATTGGGATCGTCGGCGTCCGCGCTGGCGTAAGGCACACCCGCCCAGGCGTCCGTCAGTTCCGTGCTGCCGCAGACAATATGATGGTCGAGCATCTCCCGCACACGGTCGAGGACGGCCGCATCGCCGCTGTAGGCGTAATACAACAGCGCCCCGTCCGTCAGCATGGCGAACAAACTGGCTGGATTGTGTGTCCAAGAACGCCCGGAAAACAATTCATGATGCGGATCGCCAGGGCCGTAAAAAACCGGGAAGGTAATATACGTGCGAAAGCCGTTGGGCTGAACAGGGATTCGCTTAAAGGTGTTCCAGGATCGCGTGATTATTTCATCGTAAGGCGCTTCCGTCTCCGGCCAGGCCAGAAGTTTACCTTCTCTGTCCAGCCGCACCGAATGCCAGAATAACTTTTCAGAAGCAACTGTATAGGTGGATAGAGCTAAAAGCAGAAAAAAAACCATAATAGTATGCTTGAACATACAATATACCCCTATCTGTGTTGAGGTTTTTACTCAACGCTTTCGATTTGTCGGGAAGATAACTCCGGCACGGCTTCGGCTTGCAAATCGAGGGCGTTGCGAATCAGTACGTCTGGATCACCCGGTGTTGTGGGCGTCAGCTTGAAATGCCAGGTATGCTCATCCACCAACTCGAACGGCCAGAAACATTCGAAAAACAAATCCAGTCCCGGCCATTGCCATATCGGTGTCGGCGTTTCCCGTGAGGTGTGCAGCGTTTCATAACCATCACAACGTGCCACAACATCGTAATCGCCGTACCAGGTAAAATGCGTCGTCACCGGCGTAGCGCCGATTTCTTCATCATTGAGCCACACAACCGCCCCGGCCGGTTCGGTCGTGACCGTAATTTTCCGTTCCACACATCCCATCAACGCCAACCCCGCCATTACTAATACGGGTAACAATATATGATTATTATTTTTCATACTTCATCCGGTAACTGCTCATCCGCCTCCTGCCCCGCCGCCTTGATCGCCCGGTAAAAACACCACGAAAATCCCATTACCAACAACAGGCAAATCACCGTCAATACCACATACGCCTGTCCCGACAACTGCCCATTATATTCGACCATGCCCAGCATCATTTACCCTTTCTATTTATTTCCATCGTGTAACCGTTCACGGTTTTCCATTACCTCAGCCCCCAACGAGAGTTGGGGGTCGGACGCCCTGTGCGTTTTGGTGCGTCTTGTCCGTTCGACCCCTGACTTTCGTCAGGGGCTTACCGTGTCGTGAACGGTTACCTTTTACGTATCATACTCCACAATCCGCTTGAGTCGATTAGGCTTCCACATCGCCAAAATAAACGCCACCAAAAGCAAAATCACCAGAAATAAAGTGCCCACGACATTAACCCAGTTGATGTGCCCACCCTCACCAATGAATAACCCTTGCTCGCTGTATATCTCATCTACGATGTTCCACACCAACAGTGCCCCCAGCACCAGAGGCGCCACCACTTTAATCGACCAATCCCACCACGCACCCAGTTTCCAGTCGCTGCGGCTGTTGGCGTGCTCACGCAGCTTCCTAATGTCATACACCCACCCTAACACCAGGCACTCCACGAGCGCCACGAACATAATGCCCAATATCCCGTTATTGACAAAACCATCCACCGTCCCCAACCACGTCAGCCCGCCCTCCGTACAAAAAACCAAACCTACTCCCAATCCTACCGCGCTCATCACCGCCAGCACCGTTACCCGCCGCCAGCCAGTTTTGTCTATTACGCTCGCTAGGGCCGCTTCGGTAATGGAAAAGGCTGAATCAATTCCTAGTAATAATAGTGCGATAAAAAACACCACCGAAAACACGTTGGCGTATGGCAACGCCGCCAATGCCCTGGGAAACGCCACAAATGCCAATCCTACTGATTGGCCCTCGTCGAGCACTTTGTCCACCGGCAGGCCTTTGCTGACCGCTAACGCACCCAGTGTGGCGAACACTGCCAACCCTGCGATAAAACTCGTCGCCAGATCCGCCAAACCGATAATCATGGCGTTATTATTCAGATCGCTGCGACGATGCAAAAAACTCGCGTAGGTAATCATCACGCCGAAGGCGATGGTCATGCTAAAAAACACCTGCCCAAACGCCGCCCGCCACACTTTCGCTTCCGTGAGCATCGCCCAGTTCGGCTCCAGAAAATACTCCAATCCCGCCACTGCCCCTTTCAGCGTCAACCCGCGCACCATTAAAATAATCAGCATTAGCCAAGGGATCGGTACAGTCCAAAGCACAATTTTGCTGACGAGTTTGACGCCCTTGAAAATGCAAAAATACATCCCCGTCCACATCATCGCCAGCGCCGCCACAATCGGCCAGCGCAATCCGCCAAGAGCAAAAGTTTTACTATCGGCCAAATAGTTTTTGTAAAAGAAATCTTCAGCATTTTCCGCCCACGGCAAGGGATTTTGAAAACTGAATTTCAGATAATTCAAACACCACGCCAGCACCACTGCGTAATACGTTACAATGACAAAACTCAGCACAATCGGCCACCACCCCACGAATTCCCATCGCGGCCCCACCTTGCGAAATGCATTTGGGCTGGCCTGCTGGGTCAAATGTCCCAGGGAAAACTCCATAATTAGAAGAGGTATCCCGATAACAATCATCGCCACGATATATGGTATCAGGAACGCACTGCCCCCATTGCTGTAACATTCATGCGGAAATCGCCAGACATTCCCCAGCCCTACTGCCGAGCCTATCGCCGCCAGGATGAATCCTCTTCGTGATCCCCAGTTTTCACGCCCGTTATCGCCTGACATTCTGTTTATTTACCTCGATATCCAGAACCATTTTCGATAAAAGGCCATACCTTTACGCCACGTCGGTATGCACCACAATGTAGAATTCACAGGGTCGTCAAATGAAGCCACAGCGGCTGTTGACGATCTTAACTTACCCCTTTCTCCCTGTCTTGACAACTCCAATTCCCCCTTATGAATAGAGTAAAAGATGAAGCCTTTTTTGTCTAAAAAGGATGAATTTCGAATAAACACCGGCTAGGCGGAATGCTTTAACTACTTGTATTATAAATAGTTATAAAATTATCTCGATGAATTTCAACCTCACGATTTTTTATGGAGTGTAGGGTTATCCCCATGTGATTTTTCATAACTTGCTGTATTATAGGCGGTTATGAAATAGCTTTTACTCCGTTGACATAACCCGCACCCATATTTTATCGCCCCACGCTCAAGAAGCCCACGGTGGATTCCATAATCCGCTGGTTAAATGCGGCCGGATCGGGGGCTTGGGCCGCGGCCTGAAGATCGTCGCGGTTGGCTTGGCAAAACCGGCAGCCCAGCCGGTCTACATGAAAACCTACGTAATCGGCCCAGTCCGCTTCGAGGCTGCCCAGCAGCCAGCCGCCGATGGTGCTGCGTTTGGGGCAACTGGGTCGATACGCCGTCCAGATGTCCGCCAGTAGGTTCTCCAATTGGGCGATGGGGAAGTCCGCCGGCAGGTCCACCCGCCCCAACCCTTTGCGGATACGGTCGAGGTAACGGTGTTTATTGACGGCCACGCGATTATCACTCACGCCCAGCGTCCGGGCGGCGACGTTGTTGGCCACACGGGCGAAAAACAGCAGGTCAATCAGCTTCAAATCCTCAAACTTCAGCCCCCGCTTGAATTCCTCGATCATATCGCGGATGGAATGTGTCAAGGCGTTAGCCAACAGGTCCTCGTGTTCATCGCGGCGAACGTACCAACTGGCCGACGGATCGGCATCGGCGATATGCGCAAAGCCGTTGCTTCCGCCCGGGGAGCTATCGGCCGGCATCACGTCACCGATGAGCGTCACTTTCGCCGTCGCCTGGCTGCGATAGCGGCTGATGATTTTGTTGCGAAGTATGGTGAACAGGTACGTTTCCAGCCCCGCCTGGGCGCGAAAATTGAGCAAATTTTTTAGAAACGACACGAACGTATCCTGCACCAGGTCTTCGGCGTCCGCGCGCTGGGCGACTCTACCGGCGGCAAATGCCAGCAGCCGGCCCTGATGACGCTCGACAAGCTGCCGCCAGCCTTCCTGATCGCCCCGGCGGATGGCCTCGAGCAGATAACGATCGGCCTTGGTTAATTCCATATATCGTTAAAAATTTTAGCCGCAGAGAAACTATGAAACCGGAGCCTCCGGTTGGTTATAATACGGGATCACTAAATGTCCCAAAGAATACGGGGTCGTCGAAACGCCC
>JAFGBA010000030.1 GCA_016933395.1 Sedimentisphaerales bacterium
GGGTCCTTAATTCTGGGCAGACATTACCCTCAGCAACCCTCATCAGCGGTGTATGAACTAACCGATCAATCAGTAAATTTGGATGAACTTATCCGTCAAGTGGCCGGCCATATTGCGGAAAAATTCAATATGACCCTACAGCAAACCGGATTAAATGGTACTGAAACGGCCGCTTTACCCGCCGCCCGCGAGCAATTCGCTTCTGATAGCTGGAACTGCCAGCGTTAAAGTAATAATTGCCCCGAAATATTGCACTTGTTTACATCTTCCCGTCGATTACAATACCGGCATCGCTCTTAAGACTGGATGCGAAAGGATTTAAATCTATCCTTTAAGAGCCGACAGCGAGAGTTATGGAGACTACATGCGAATAGCGCTTATCAACCCCGTAGCCCGACGGACGCGGGGTTATCATAATTGCGGCAGCATCACCCCACAATTAGGTTTGCAGGTGCTGGCGCGGCTCACCCCTGATGAACACAACGTGGACATCATCGATGAGGCCTGCGGGGGCGATCAAACGTTAAATCTTCTGCAAAACGGTCGCTACGATCTGGTGGGGATTACCGCTTATACCAGCGGGGCGACACGCGCGTACGAACTGTCCGCCTGGTGCCGTCAACACAGCCTGACATGCATTATGGGCGGTCCGCACGCCTGGGCCAGGCCGGATGAAGCTCAGGAGCATTTCGACTCTATCGCACTGGGCGAATGCGACGAAATCTGGCCGGCAATCCTTGCTGACGCCGCCGGCGGAAAACTCCAGCGGCGCTATCAGGGCAGCCACGTTGACCTGCAACAGGGTTTCGGCCGTGCCGACCAGACCCGTCAGCCCATCAACGGCATGTATGAAATCGGCTGCATCCAGACCTCACGCGGCTGTCCCGTGGGGTGCGATTATTGCAGCGTGACCCGGTTCAACGGAGCCGAGATTCGCCGCCGGCCGATTGATGATATTATCGAAGAATGGAACACCACACCGGATAAATTCCTTTTCGTGGTGGATGATAATTTCTTTGGTGTCGGTGAGAAGCACGCTATCTGGGCCAAAGAAATGCTTACGGCCATCCGCCAACGCGGCAAAAAACGGCTCTGGTTCAGCCAGACAACCATCAACATGGGAGATGACCCCGAAGGGCTGAAATTGGCTTACAAGGCCGGCTGTCGGGGAATGCTCATCGGGTTTGAAAGCTTCAACTTCGAGAATTTGCTTGAATGCCACAAAGGCATCAATCGTAAATACGCCGACCACTATCGCCGCATGGTCAAGGCGTTTCATCGAGCGGGTATCGCGGTGTTCGGAGCCTTTATCGTCGGTCTGGACGGCGATGATGAGAATACCGTCTCGCACACCATTGAACAGGCCGTGAAACTCGGTATCGACATTATCCAAATCACCAACATGACTCCCCTGCCGGGCACACGACAATTCGACCGTTACATGGCCGAAAACCGCATTTTCGCCGATAACTTTCCCGCCGACTGGGAACGATTTACCTTCGTGGAAACTGTTTATCACCCTCGCAACATCACGGCCCGGCAACTAGATGAATCCATCTATGAACTACGGCAAGCGGCAGCGACCATCAACTGGCCCTGGAAACGTTCACTGCGAACGTTCCTCCACACCCGCTCCCTGAGCACCACCCTATTCGTCCATAATGTCAACACCCAGTTCGCCCGCCTCGCCCGCGCCATCAGCCCCCAGGATGAAGCCAACTTCGGTTTCGTCCCCACCCTCAACTCACGCACCCAACGCATCCACCGGGCCATGCGTTTACGAGACAATTTGTAAACAAACAACGAGATGTTTATACTTAACCGCTGCCACGCGCCACTTTATAGGCTGATGCAACCGCGAAGATTACCCAAAGAATATCAAAAAGTGAGAATGAGCCGATAAATGCTATAACCATACCGATACTTTGAACGGCCTTAGCGCCATCCTCACCAAGTTCGCCAAGCCCCTGCTCGATATTTGCTTCAACAATACGAAGACGCTCTTTTTCAGGCATAGAAGCCACCTGCTTTTCGATCCTATCTGACTCCGCCTTCGCCAGGGCTATCTCTTCTTCCGTCATCCCTTCAGTCATATCTGAGTCAAATATCGTTCCTATACGTACATTCGAAATATGCTCGGACATTTCCTCCGTCATCTCCCCCTGAGCCACCATATAGGTACATAGCTGGTCAACCATTGCATCATCATCTTTGGCTAATTCAGTAAGAATTGTGGTTTTCAATTCCGGCATTACATACCATTTGGCGATATAGTATTTGCCCATAAGAATACTAAATATGGCCAAAAAGGATGCTAAGACGCCAAGACCAACGGTTTGCTCTTTGGAAAAAAGCAGCATGGCCCCGCCAATACAAGCACCTATTAACCAAGCAAGAAAACCAAATTCAAATTTAGTTACACATACCAGCCACGCCCAAAGCATAGCGCCCAAAATGGCCACGCCCAGCCCCGCACCCAAGGCCATAGGAAAACCGCCGAATTGTCTAATTCCCGCCAATATTCCACCGCCCTCCCCTTTCGAAGCAGATTTAGCACCCTTGCGCCCCCTCTTAACGGGCATGGGAGCACCGCAGTTAATGCAAAATTCACTATCCACACTAACCTGAGTATTGCAACGGGGGCAAGTAACCACGGGGCCGCGCGGGCGAACATTCTGAACAACCGAAGAGCTTCTTGGCGCCCCCGCCGATCCGGCTTGAGCCGGGGCGGAAGGCTCAACGACGGCCCCCTGAGCGGCGCTCTTGAGAAGGTCATCCGTCCAGATAAGCTCGTTTTCCTGATTGTCGGGGATTACCGGTTGAGGTACAGGGGCCGGCGGCGCCGGAACGGGAACTCTGGCAGGTTCTTTACATTGAGGGCATCGCACGACCTTGCCGGCGTAACTGGTGGGAACGCCGATTTTCTTTTCGCAGCCGCCACAACGAAATTTAATCATAACCCAACTCGATTTTTACGATTCAATCATCTACAACCTATAAACCATCCAAAAGCAGAAATACTTCCGACGATGTCGCGCGTCCGCCAATAAATACACCTACTCCGCCTCTGGAAATACACCAACAATGACATTTTCCACTATTATGTCGAACGGTTGTTAAATATCGGACTTTATTATATGTAAATCCTGAACAGGAATCAAATTAAATTCACAATCTGATGAATTATTTTGTTTATAACGCCCCCGGTGGCAATACGCACCGCTTACGCATTTTGACACAAACTCTTATCTGCCTAATTTATAAGTACTTATAAAAATTCTAGTTAAAACTATAATATCGCATTATCGACTACTATTGTTATATTCGCACATGTATAAACAAGGCGATTCGATTTTTAACTACCTTTAAAATAAGAAAATCCATATCCCCTATGGAGTTTTCGTAAGGAATAGCGTCTTCTTATTTGGTGAAGCGTCAAAAATGATATGCCGGTATTGGGATAAAAAATGTGAATTTTTCTACAAAAACCAGGACGTATTCTCTACCTTATATTAGCATTATGGTTTTTTGGATTAAGGAACGCCAAAATGACTAAATTTCAACACAAAATCAATTTCTGCTTCGTATTTGCCAACATTTTGATACTTATTATACGGTTAACGCCGGCCTATGGTGTAAATCCGCAAAAGGATGTGACGGGAATACTCGGAGCTTTCGATGAAGAACTGGCCATCATTCAGACAAAGCTAACCGACACTCAGACCCATACCATCATGGGAATGAAATTCATCAGCGGCTCACTTGAAGAACGCTCCGTCGTCGTTGCGCTAACAGGAATTGGTAAAGTAAACGCGGCGATGACAACCACGTTGCTTCTGGATCACTTCAAACCGCGGGAAGTCATTTTCACCGGGATCGCCGGCGGAATTAATCCAGACTTGCGTCCGGGTGATATGGTGATTGCGGAGCGAATCGCTCATCACGATTTGGGTAATATTCATGCAGACGGCTTCAAAGCTCAAGGCGTGGCAAATCCGGCGGACGGAAAACGTAATCCGGTTTTTTTCCCATGCGATGCAGCGCTGGTGACGTTAGCAATAAATCTGCGTGAAAATATCGAATTAGCACCCATTCAACGTGAGACGGGGGAATATCAACCAAAACTTATCAAAGGAACCGTATTAACAGGAGACGTATTCGTCGCATCGAAGGCAAAAAAAGAGAGCTTATGGCGGGAATTTCAGGCTGATGCGGTGGAAATGGAAGGTGCTGCCGTGGCGCAAGTATGCTATCAGCAAAAAGTCCCCTTCGTGGTTATACGATGCCTAAGTGACACAGCGGACGAAAGTGCCGCCCAAGATCTCCGCCAGTTTTATAAAACAGCCGCCGCCAATGCAGCCAAACTAACGATAACCTTAGTCCGAGAACTGGAGCAAAAATCAGGAAAGGAAACCTCTGCAAAAATGGAGCCGATCGGGATCGAACCGACGACCTACTGGTTGCAAACCAGTCGCTCTCCCATCTGAGCTACGGCCCCGCTGTTTTCCTCCAAATCCGTCAAAGGCTAATGCCTCAGGCCAATTGCCAGGAAACAACGTGGGTATTGTAAAGCTTTGCTCCCGCCTAATAAAGAAGAAAAATCCTTCTTCCAACGGGCTTGCCCCTGTTGAGGACCGGCCGAAAATCGCCGCCGGGATACAATAAGCAAAACGCCTTATCGCCGGGAAAAATGCCGATGACAATTTGGACAATTCAACGAAAAAACGAAAATCAAGTTGACGCCGAGTGGGATCGGCAGGTTCGGCAATTGCTTTGTAAGTGCTTTCCGCACAGCGCCGGCACTTTTGCGCAAAGTCGGCATTGGCACGGAGTAGCACCGAAATGGAGTTTATGGATTCAAGACCAGGATAATATTATTGCCCACCTTTGCGTTATTGATCGCCATGTGCACATTGGAGACAGGCCATTACGAGTAGCGGGCATCGGGAGCGTATGCGTTCTAAATACCTATCGGGAGCTAGGATTAGCAAACATGCTTCTCAAGCGGGCCATGGATGAAGCAAGGCAGGAAAATTTTGATATGGGCCTGCTATTTTGTCAGGAACATGTTCGTAAACTATATGCAAATCTTGGTTGGCTGAAAATCACTGGTCGTGAACTTATACTCGAAATTGAATTGGGAATTAGAACTGAGCACCCCTGCGAAAGCAGCCGCCATGATATAATGTATTACCCCTTGTCAATAAATAAGTTACCTGATGGGCCATTAGACCTTCACGGCCGTGACTGGTGATAAAATCCGAGTGGAAAATGGAACTTCATGGATAATTAACTGGACAGGATTTGTAAAGGGGATATACAATAATCCTTTTATTATCAATAGGTTATTGGCAAATAAACAGAAAGGATTTTCAATGCGTCGGCTCTTTTATGTAATGACAATTGTTTTGCTTTTATCGAGTTATATATGTGCCCAGACAGAAACTGCGACATCCGCGGCGGAACCTGCCGGCCCTTCGCCCGCAACGCCGGCCGCAGACGTTGCACCTGCTCCACCCGCACCAGAAGTTGCGCCCGAACCCCCTGCCGATAGCGTTGCGATGATTGTAAACGGCAAGGAGTTCATGGAAAGCGACATCAAAAACCTGTTCATGAAGCAAATGGGTCCGCGCATGCGCGGCCGGAGTATTAGTCAGGCGCAAATTGATAATATGTTAAATATGTATCGCGGCCCGCTTTTACAGGAATTGCTTGACACCTACCTAGTAGAACAATTTATCAACCAGGGAGATGTGACGGTAACCGACGAAGATATCGACCGCCAACTTGATATTTTGGTTCAATTGGAATTGACGAAGCAAGGATGGACGCGTGAAGAATTTTCAAAAATGGTGCAGGAAAATAAAGGCCAATCCTTAGATGAACTCTTGGCGGAAACTAAGAAAGATCCAAGGATGCGCCAGGAAGTTTATCTGAAAAAGGCCGCGGAAAAACTTCACCCCGGCGATACAGAGGCAACCGAAACGGAAGCCAAGGAATATTATGACAAAAATCGGGAAAGCCGTTATAGCAATCCGGAAATGGTGCGGGCCAGCCATATTTTGATCAAAATCCCGGAGGGCGCCGGTGAGGAACGCAAGGCCGAACTGCGTAAAAAAATCGAAGATATTCTGACCGAAGTTAAAGCCGAAGGTGCGGATTTCGCGGCGCTGGCGGCCAAATATTCCGAATGCGGTTCGGCGACAAACGGCGGCGACCTGAACTTTTTCCCGCGTCACGGAGGTATGGTTGAACCTTTTGCCGAAGCGGCATTCGCCCTGCAGCCGGATCAAATCAGCGATATCGTGGAAACGAAATTCGGTTATCACATTATTAAAATGACCGACCACAAAGATCCCTACACCAAAACCTTTGACGAAGTGGAAAAAGCCATTCAACTTGAATTAACGATGCAAAAACAACAACAGCAGATCCAGGCCCTGGTGAGCGAACTTCGAGAAAAAGCCGTGATAAGCTTCCCTGAAGGCAAAGAAACAACTCTGCCTTTCCAGGCCCAGTCTCGCGCTAAAACTCAGCCGCCTGTTGACCCTGAAGCGGCCTCCGCTGACGAGGAACCGGCCAAAGACGCCCCATCCGATAATATTGAGTAATTACAGAAATATCGCTTTAAGCATCCTGGTCGCGCTCCCGAAAAAAAGGATCAGTATAAAAAAGAATATTTAATTGCTGTTTGACAGCCAATTTAGTTTGAATTAGTATTCCGGTTCAAGAAAGTTAATATGTCGCTCGTAGGTATGAAATGTACGGGCAATTACGGCCGCGGGGTGGAGCAGTCTGGTAGCTCGCCGGGCTCATAACCCGGAGGTCGCAGGTTCGAATCCTGCCCCCGCTATTGGCGCAAGCCGGAAAGAGGCAACGATTCAGGTCGTTGCCTCTTTTGTGCGCCCGCGGGGATTGTGATCAAATTGTGAATATCATTTTACTCGTCATACCATTGTAAACGACACAAGGGCGACTAACAACTTCCGCCCCGTCAACTCGACGATGTTTCACCGACAAAATGAGTGTCAGATTGGTAATCCAACATTCACATTCGTCATTGGCCGTGGTGGCGGAACTCATATCAAGAACCATGTCTGGTGTATAAAAACGGAGGATAGCAGAAACTCTCTAATGATGCTACAGCCTCATACGTGGCCGTATTAAGCACACATAAGGAATCACTATTTTATTCTACCATTTGCTGGCACAAATCAGAGCAGCTGGTATCCAGATCATAATATCCTGAGCTTCACCAACCGATGTCCGCCCGCCGGAATAGAAAGTTCCATAATAATTTCACCGTCTTGCTGAGCGAAGGTAGCGCCATCGATTTCTATCGAACCGGCCGGCAATCCGATATCGGAAAGGCGAAACCGTATTTCCTTTTTTTGCGGCTGGTTTTCGAGATTGAAGATATTCATCACCGACCGGCCGATATCAGGCAGCGTATGGGCATGAACCATCTCATCGACGCCGTAAAACTCACCTTGCGTGAAGAAACGCTTCAAGGGCAGGTAGGTCTGCATGGCCTGTTTTTCCGCCTGCCATACCTTTTCCCGGGGCTTTCCGCCCACTCCCAAATGCCGGCAGGTGCTGGCATACCACCAGAACACCAGGGCGTTTTCGTTGTCTCCCTTTAGATTAACATGAAGATACAGGGGGATGCTGTAAGCCAGGTTGAAGTAGTATAAGCTGACGGCCCGGCGCGACACAATATCACCCATGGGATCCCACATAAACTCATGGCCCCAAAGACAGTCAAAAGAATCCGGAGGATGGTAGCCGAAATAGGTAGGCGTGTAATGGATGCTGGAGGGGCCGGTGATGGGATCGTGCATCTCGATCAGCACGTTGGGGTATTTCGCTTTCACACGCTGCGCCAATTCGAACAAAGCCTTGGCGTGTTCCTCGCGGGTCGAAGGAATATTATGGCCATGGGTTTTGTCGTAACATGGCCCGGAATACTGGTTGCTGTCGAACATGAGAAACACGGCTCCACTTTTACACAACTCCAGCAGGAGTTTCTCTTTCTCATCCAGGAAGCCGGGGCAGGGATTGCAGACGAGATACGGCGACTTCTTGCCATCCTGCGTGAGGACCTGGGCGGACGGATAGGCTGATGCATCGCAGTACGTCGGAGGAACACCTGCCAGAGAACACCAGAGTGAAAATCCCTGCAGGCCGTACTCCTTCTTAATCATCTCGACAAAAGATTTCATCGGTCCCAGCCGGGCGTCGTCCCAAACCTGCAGTCCGCCTACCTTGCCGGTATCCCAACCGGGATCCAGATAGAGTGCCTCGCAGCCCAATTCCCTGGCTTTGGCCGCCTCGCCCTTCATTAGACCCAGCGTATAGTACTGGTCCAGGAATTTATTGATTTTTTCATAGAATTCCGGGCAGTAACCCGGTTTCGAGGGGCTCAAGTATTCACCGACCACGGCACAGTACCTGCCAAAATACTCATTATCATATAGTTCATTCCAGTGGACCGGAGGATTGTATCCTGCTGGTATTTTACAGCCTTTGCTTTCCAGATAACCACGATACGCATAATAGGCCTGCTTCCAGTCACCGTCGACCGCTTGAAGTCGTGTTTCGCCAAAGGAATAGGATTTGCCCGAATCGAGACGGGCGGCGCCTTCGGGGTGATTGTGTTTCCACTGGCCGGCCCCGGCGAAACGGATATCCGTTTCCATCCCGCGTTGCAAAGGTTCCATCAGAGACCATTCCATCCCCTGAGGATTGTATTTGGCAAGGAGGAAAGCCGAGGGTCCTTTGCTCCAGACCCAGCCTTCCGCACCCCACATCGGCGTGGGCTGCTCCGGTTCCATCCAGGCACTGAACGAACTGCCATGTTCGGCGATTTCCCGCAAGGCAAACACCTGCATCTGCCCGCTGGTCTCACGCCGATAAGGCACGGGACAAAAATGTATATCGTTGGCGTCATTCACCCAATCTTCCCCCTGACGAACGCACTTGGTGAAGCCGCACTTAAAATTGATAGTATCCAGGGGGCTGTCGGTGGGATTGGAGATGGTGATGTTTTCCAGAATAACACCCGGTTCGTTTTTCGGGGCCGTAAAACTCTGTTCCACCACAAGCGGACCAAGCTGTCCCCGAAATATGACGGAACTGTCAGCCTTTTCCCGATTCGTTATTACGGGTGGCTCCAGCAATTTTGGGAAACCGGCGTCGCCCGACCAGGCATAGTCCCGGTCGGCATAGACCCATCCGGTTTTTACGTCACGCAAAGAGAAGGGATTCAGGCCGGATTTAGTCTCGACAATCAGTTCCATAGTGCCGGTGGTCAAAATCACCCGGCCATTGGCGGGATTCCAGGTGATGACTGGTTTGGGAATGAATGAGGGTGTGGAATTGGTTCCCGTATCCACCGGTTTGGCCTCCTTCTGGTCACCACGAACCACAGTGGGGATAACTCCTGCAACAAGGGCGACAAGCCACAATAGTTTTTGAAACCGGTTGTATCTGTTCATACTCATTCTTCTTTCTATACATCATCAGTAAAAGTGAGGCAAAAAGGCGTACAAATCAGGAGACGACTCCAGCTTCGGTGATGGATATTTTACTGTTGTGTTTCTTCCTTTCAAGAATTGTTTGGGTTTTACTTTTTCCCTCCAAGTCAGAATTTGCGGTGTAAAAACTCATCCGCGAATAACTCATTGTCAAGTATAGTGTTATTGAACAGATATTCGTCCGTAATATACTTATTTTTTTCTAGCGGATTCAACTCATAAGTGCAACTCGTAGCGAAACAGGTGGTGAGCTGCTACACTAGCTCGCTACTATTTAACCTACGCTACGA
>JAFGBA010000258.1 GCA_016933395.1 Sedimentisphaerales bacterium
CTGGGCCGGTTGATCGATTCGGACACCTTGCGAGCGGACGCCTGGAATCATCGATTTGATGTGCTGGCGACACTGGTGGTGGTGGGTTCATTGGCGGGAGCACGTTATAACCATTTATGGATCGATGGCGTCGGCGGTGTTATTGTATCGGGTATTATCTTACTGACGGCGGCAAAAATAGTTCGTACGGCGATAGATCCGTTGTTGGGTGAACCGCCATCGGTGGAGACGCTGGGGCGTATCGCTGCATTAGCACGAGCCGTAAAAGGCGTGGAAGGGGTGCATGATATTATTGTGCATCGATACGGCCGAATGTGGATAATCAGCCTGCACGTCGAAGTGCGGGATGATGTGCCGGTGGGGGAACTGCATGATTTGTCGGAACAGGTGGAAGAAGTGGTGGAGCAGGAGTTTTCCGGCGATACGGTGGTGCATCTGGACCCGATCAATAAAGCGCATCCGCGTTATGAGGAGATCGAGCGCGCGCTGATCGCCGTAACAGCGGCCGAGAAGCGCATCAGCAGCTTTCACGATCTGCGGCTTATCGGACGTGATGATCGTCTTAAGGCGGTGTTCGATATCGTTCCGCGCCGGCAACTTTCGGTGGACGAGGCCCAGCAGTTAAAACGTGACTTGCGCCAGCAATTGCGATTGCGGTTGGAGCAGGTGCGATTTTCCATCACCGTCGAACCTATTTATAAGAAGACCGTTAAAGAAACGGATTCGCCGGCGGGTAAAACATGTGATGACGGACCAGGCGTACATATATCTTGAGCGGCGGGAAAAGATAACCGGGGTCCGATAATGTGGGGCATGTTAGCGGGGGACCGATAACCCGACTCGTTTTTACAGAATATTCGTCAGAAGCGGTATAATTGTTACAGATTGGCATTTTGTTTTATTGGGGGCGATTCCCTGCCGATAATTCAAGCAGAGATGAGATGAGCGGCGTCGGGGCGACGACGTGTGAATAAAGGACGACCAATGAGCTGGTTAAAAGATCCGCTTCTTTTAATCCTGTTGTACTTGAGCATGGTATGCTTGTTTGCGGCGTTGAATCCGCAGCGTCGGCGGCAACTATGGTTAGGTGTGTTATTGCTGTTGCTGTTTGCTTTTCCCCGCGCGGGAGGAGTAATGACGGCCTTAAACCTGCCTTTGCCGGTGGCGGGCGTGTTATCGGCCGTTTTGATTACGGAATGGTTATTGTTTCGTCGCCGACATGATCGAATCAGCACCCCCATAGATTACTTTTTTCTTGCCTATGCGTTAATCGCGGGTCTGAGTTTGGGTATTGGATTGGCCACCGGCGGCGACCATAAAATCGCCTTGATTGAGTTGTGCTTTTACCTTTTCGCCATAGGTATTTATTTTTACGCCAGCGAGACATTTCGGGATCCGGGAAGTTTGCGGCTTATATATCGCGGATTACTGGTTATATCGGTGGCGGTGAGCGTATATGGTATTGCCCAGAAATTTCTGGGAGGCAGTATTTTAATCAACCATGTAACCTACAATTCCGCGGGTGCGTTAGCGCGTAGTTATGTTGAAATGGAGGCGCCGTATCGTCGCGTGTTAAGCAGCTACGGCGACCCAAATGTCTTAGCCAGTCAATTGGTGGTATTTGTGGGATTGGCGGGAGCATTACTGTTGGGCCGGGGCGTCTCATTGTTTTTGCGTTTGGGATGCATTGTGGCGATTGTGGTTAATGTTCTCTGTGTATATTATACCGGTTCACGCGCGGGAATATTATGCGTTATTTTGGTGGGAATCGGCGTATTGGTTTGGCGCACGCGATGGGCTTTGTTGTTGTTAATCGCGGTTCCATTGACCGTATGGCTGTTTTTTCCCGGTCTCATTAGCGATATTTTGCCGGAAAAGCTGACGTTTCTATTGAAGACCGGGGACACGCGTTATCAGTTTCCCTCGGTGGCCTGGCGTCTGCTCCAGGCCATTCCCCTGGGTTGCGGTTTCGGCAATTCCGTGACGTTGCAGCTTAACGGCATATCCTGGTCGTTTGATGTCATGCCGGGTCGCGTCGTTTGGGCGGGATTCAATTCTTTCTGGTTAACGCTGTTTAGTCGAGTCGGAGTGCCGGGCGTCATTGCTTTTGCGTTGCTCCTGCTGGTGTTGTTTATTAATGTGATTCGCCATATCCGCGCGATGGCGGATCCGGTAATGCGTGCGGTGCTGGTGGGTTGTGTCATCGGATTAATGGGACAGATGACGATTTGGCTGGTTAACAACACGTACATGTTGCCGGGAGGCGGTTTGAATTTCTGGTTTTTAATGGGCCTTATCGTCGCCGCGGGACGTACGTATGCTCCCTGGGTGGATTCCACGTGGGTTCCGAAAATGTTCACGTGGCGAACCTCGCCGTCGTTGCAGGCGGCGGCCTCGATGGGACAGGCGCCGATGATGTCCGGATCTCCGGGTAAGTAACGTTAAATTTTTAATAGTGTTATGACGGTCGGCAATACACTGTGGGAAAGATAAGCGGGATGAAACTGGCGTATGTAAACGGTCCTTTTCGGAAATTGGCGTTTTCCCGCGCCAGTCGCTCTCCGGCCGTAACAAAAAGCGGGACATTGTATTTTCCTGTTTGGCTGGCGTATGCGGCGGGTTGGGCGCTTAAAAGCGAGGAGTTTGAAGTCGAACTTGTTGACGCCGTGACGCGCCGTTGGAGCGCACAGGAAACGGCGGCGGCATTGCAGCGACAGGGAGCGGATATCATTATTCTCGATAGCACGACGCCGAGCATTATCGAAGATTTGGAAACCGCACGTTGTTTGCGTGAAGCGTTGCCGGAAGCATTCATTGTGTTGGTGGGTACGCATGCATCGGCGCTGCCGGAGCAAACGCTGCGTTCGGCGGCATGGGTGGATGCGGTGATTCGCGGCGAATACGATCAGGTGGCGCTGGAGCTGGCTCGCGCGCTGCGGGGCGGCGACAGTCTGGAAAACGTCGCCGGTTTGACGTTTCGACGGGGAGAGGAATTGGTGTTTACACCGGCGCAGCCGTTAATGAATGATTTGGACGCTTTGCCGTTTGTCACGGATATTTATGATCGTTATTTGCGAGTGGAGGATTATTTTTTCTCGGCGGCGCGGTATCCCATGACGATGACGGTTACGTCGCGCGGTTGTCCGCATCGCTGTCAGTGGTGTGTTTATCCCCAGGTGATGCATCGTGGGAAATATCGGACGCGCAGCGCTGAAAACGTGGCGGCGGAATTTGCGGCGTTAAGCATGCGGAGGCCGGTAATACGCGAAGTGGGCGTTGAAGACGATTTATTCACCGGCGATCGCCGCCGGTTGCGGCGGATATGTGAATTGCTGATAGCACAGCGGAATCGCTTGCGTTTCTGGTGTGATACGCGGGTGGATTTGACGTATGAGGATATGCGCTTGCTGAAAGCGGCCGGGTGTCGGCTGCTCATCGCGGGATTTGAAAGCGCCGACCAGGAAACGCTGGATCGCATCGGCAAAGGCGCCCGGGTTGAACAGGCCGTGGGTTTTATGGCGGACGCGCGACGGGCAAATTTACTGGTGCATGGGTGTTTCGTGATGGGCAATCCCGGCGAAACGTCGGAAAGCATGCAGCGTACGCTTGATTTCGCCCAACAACTAAACCCTGATTCCGCTCAGTTTTTCCCGATGATGGTGTATCCCGGCACGGCCATGTTTGCGTGGGCGGTGGAAAATGGTTATTTGCGAACCCAGGATTATCGCCGCTGGCTGACGCCGGAGGGATTGCATGCAGGCGTGGTGGATTTACCAGACTTGGCGGCCCGGGAAGTGCAACGTTTTTGCGATTACGCGCGGCGGGAATTTTATCTGCGGCGCGGTTATATCTGGAAAAAGATGCGTCAGTCATTACGCAATCCCTTTGAAGCCAAACGCAATATTCGTGCGTTTTGCCGTTTGGCTCGACATCTGGCGGTTTCTTCATGACCCGGACGATTTTGCGCCAAACTTCGCGAACGAATTCTTCAACGGCGATGCGCTGGGAGCGCCCCGTGTGTAATTTATGCGGGCGTGATGACGCCGCATTGTTTCATCGGGAGCGATTGCCCTACTTCGGACGGTGGATGACCTTTTCCATTGTGAAGTGTCGTTATTGCGGATTGATTTACACGTATCCGCGTCCGGCGGATCATAATGCCACCTATCTGGCCGATGAGGTTACGGCAGCGGCCCTGGAGGCACACGGCCGGGCTAAACAGGGTGTGTTCGAGCGGGTATTACAGCGTATCGCGCTACTGCGACAGCACGAATATCGGTCAAAAGAACAAAGCAAACTATTGGATATGGGTTGCGGCAGCGGTCATTTTCTTAATATCGCGCGCGAATGCGGCTACGAAGTGACGGGCATTGAGCCGGCGTCAGGGCCGGCGCGTTATGCGCGGGAAAGGTTTGGCTTGAACGTTTTGCAGGCCCCTGCGAATGCTTGCGATTTGCCGGAAAACTCGTTTGATGTGGTGACGGCGTGGGATGTTATTGAGCATGTTGCTGATCCGCGGGGAATGATGGCGCTGGCGGCCCGATGGTTAAAGCCGAACGGCGTAATGGCGCTAAGGTTTCCGGCGGGGAACTGGCATAAATTCAAGGCCCGGTTGTTGCACGATTGCCTGCAATGGCGCAGACCGGTGTTTTCGCCGACAATGCATTATACTTTTTTTGATGAAGATACGTTTCTCAAGATGGCTCACCGCACGGGCCTGTCGGTGCAATCGTTTCATACGACTTCGGCCGAGGCGAACACGGACAATATGATGCTGAATGTGCTGAAAGTGGCGGCCGATATGGGACTGCGGCGGCTGGAGGGATTGATCGGACGCCGAATGGGCAATCTGGAAGCATATTGTCTAAAAATACCGTGATAAATTACTCAAACTGACCGAATTTCGACCATAAAGTTATGTAAATCTTTGTTCGACATATGATTATGTGATGATTGAAAATAGTTTAAATTA
>JAFGBA010000259.1 GCA_016933395.1 Sedimentisphaerales bacterium
CTCGCGCGACCAGGCGGCACTCGTATTCCTTATCAAGACGATGATAAGCTTTTAGAAATAGCTCACCATGGCGTTCCTCGGCTTCTTCATAGATCACGCCTCGACCAAAAAGACTGTCTGTAGCACCCGCTCCGCTACGACCATGTGTTCCGGCAGCAACAAACTCCCACTTACCAATCCCAAATCCCAGAGTTAACGATGTTGAAGAAACATTATCTTTGAATCTTGTGATGAATGCTTGAGTAGAACTATATTTGTCTTCATCTTTTTGCGTTTGCGGATAAAATCCCGCCCCATTGCATCCAACAATCTCATAATCTGCAAACGTATGATTTTCCGGCCAATAGGGTGAATGCACCAAAAGTAAACGAACAAATTCATCTTCTTTGGGAACCAATGCATCTCTGAAGTCAAATTTATTTGTTTTCTCACCATCATACGGTGATCCATCCGGCCGCCACCAGGGGCTAATATCACTGGGATGTTCACATACGGCGAGTAGTTCCACGGTTGTACCATCGGAGAGGGTGGCGATATAGGATTTATCTTCTTGAATGTCGCTCGCCTTCGGGGTTTCAACCGGTTCGCCGGGTCGGGAAGAGAGGGCAATGGTGGTGGGGACGATGAGGGCGGCGAGGAGGGTTATGGCGAGGACGGCGCGGGGGGCGGGGCGGGTGGTGAAGCGGCGGCCGGGGGTTAGGGCGGTTTTGATGCGGTCTTCGATGTTTTTGACGGGGCCGGCGACGGCGAGGGTGGGGACGGGGCGGCGGGCGGTTTGTTGGGCGAGGAGGACATCGACGATGGCGCTGCAATATTTCTGGGGGGCGGTGCGGAGTTTTGCTATGGCGAATTCATCGCAGCATTTTTCGCGTTCCGCGCGGATGCGGGCGTTGGCGAGCCAGACGAGGGGGTGGAACCAGAAGAGGCCTTGAGCCAAGACCTGGAGCAGATTGACCAGGGGGTCAAGGCGGAGGACGTGGCCGAGTTCGTGCATGAGGACGGCGTGTTGTTTTTGGGGATCATCGGTAAGGGTGAAGCCCCGGGGCAGATAGATAGCGCCGCGGATGAGGCCCCAGACGAAGGGTTGGGGGGCGTTGGGGAGCTCATAGATGCGCACGCGGCGGGCGGCTTGCATCGCGTTGAATACTTCCAAGTGCGACCGGAGCGACAGTTGGCGGCGGTTATGGCGGACCCAGTGGTGGAAGCGCAATCCTTTTATGAGCATGATGAGCCAGTAGGCGGCAACGCCTGATAGCCAGGTAATCACCAGCCAGGTTCCAATGGAAACGGTTTGCAGTTTTTCCCATAAGGTTGATTGCGGCGGAGTAATGGGTGCGACGGTCGGGGCAGGTTCAACGGCCGCGGGGAGGGTAAAGGTTTCTTCCGGCAGCGTCGGGGACATCCATTCTATTTCGGCGGGAGCTGTTGCCAGTGGCGTCGATGGCGGGTCTTCGACAATTACCGGCGCGGTTGGCGGGGAAGGCAGTATCGCCAGGGAGATGGTATGCAGCGGCGGCATGAGGCACTTGGCGATAATCAGCAGCCAGAGGAGATAGCGCAAATGAGCGCTGCGGTGTCGCAACGTAAAGACCACCAGGGCGACCAGTGCGAACAGCACCAATAGATGGACGCTTTGACGCAGGAGAAAGTCACCGATATGTGTAACGATGGATTCCATGATATTACCCCTTGTTTTGTGGAACACTTTCTATCATTTTTTGCAATTTTTCCAATTCGTGGGCGGAAATTTCATGATTTTTGGCCAAATAGTGGACCAGCGCGGCCGGGTCGCCGCCGAAAAGCCGGTCCACAAATGACCGCACGGCCGAACCAATGACGGCACTTTTTTGCACTACAGGCCGGAATACGTGAGCCTTGCCCGCAAGCGTGTGGGTGATATAGCCTTTTTTCTCCAGCCGCCGCAACAGCGTCTGCACCGTGGCGTAGGCGATGTTCCGCCCAACAGGCAATGCATCACTGACTTCCTGCACCGTCCCGGAACCGATATCCCAGAGAATTCGCAAAATTTGTGTTTCCGACGGGCTTACAACCGGCAATGGGTCATTAGTCATAGTTGTATATTCCTTAAATTCGTTACAATTAAAATCAAATTTTACAAATGTACAACTACGATATCGTACATTTGTACAACTTGTCAATAACAAACTCAGATTTTTCAATAAGGGGAAAAAATCTATAAGAGGATTATCAAGATATTAAACACATATCCCTAGAATATATAACAAGTTAAACAAATATCCCTGTTTTGAAAAAGTATAAAAAAAACATTTTTTCAAGCCTCTCGGGGAATTTTTCAGACCATTTCAGGAAAAAAAGCATCATCGAAAAGTGCACGCCGTGGGACTTGTTTCGAAACTTTTTTACATTTTGTCTTATAGGACTATAACCTGAGATAATACAATAGGTTGTGTAATAAATAACTTTTTTCACTATATTTCGATTTTTATTCGGACGCATTGTTACAAACACAGGGATTTATCAAGACGGATTCTCCTTTGGCTACGAAAATAGCGAAATTCCCTTGAAATTGGATTGCCCAAACACATAAAATGGTCAAAAGAGAGATTTGTACTTACAGTTCTTCTTCTCTTTTGTCAGACGACAGGATGTCGTTGTTTTTTGCCAGGAGCACTTTGCGCGCAACTCAAATTTTTAATTTTTGTTATTTGCGCGATAAAAATATAGATCGTAGGAACTATTTTCGGCAATTTAAAGAAACTTTTTTGCCTTGAAACAGCATCAATTAAAACGTAACGGAAACAAACCATCCGGCCAACTAATAAACGGCGAACAGGCCTGAGTGTTTTAGAAAGAGGTGTATCATGTCCCTTGAAAAATATCGGACGGCATCGAAACGGTTTTTTGGAAGAAAGAATTACAATAATTTGTCACGCAGCCGACGAGTGGAGCACGATAACGCTCTACGTCTTGAATCTCTGGAACCGCGCGTTATGCTAACGGTGGTGGCCGTAGCGGATCCCTTCATCACCATGACCGAGGGACAACCGTTGTTATTGGACGCTTCGGATTCATGGTCCATCGGGGGCACACTTACTTATGAATGGGACCTGAACAATGACGGCGTTTTTGAAACCTCGGCCGGAAGTGACGATGTAATTGAAGTTCCCTGGGACAATGTCCAGGCCCTGAGCCTACCCAGTAACGGCGTGGGAACGCCGATTACCCTCAAGGTAACACGAACGGGATTACTGGGCATTCAAACTTATGATACGGATATAGCCCAATTGGCCATCAGTAATGTAGCGCCGCAGGCTGACGCCGGTGGAACTTATGAAATACAGGAAGGCCAGGCGTTATTTCTCAATGCCGGTAATTCCACCGATCCTGACGCCAATGACGTGCTCCGATATGAATGGGATCTGGGCAACGACGGCAGCTTCGAAATTAACGCCGGCGGCGATCCCTTCGTGATGATCCCCTGGGCGGACCTGGAAGCTCTGGGGGCCAATAACGGATCATCGCTGCAAATTGGCTTGCGCGTCAGCGACGATGACGGCGGTGTATCGGTGGCGGGATCACCGGCAGTAGTGAATATTATCGACGTGGCGCCCTTTGCTGATGCGGGCGGGCCCTACGCCGTGGTGGAAGGTGAGAGCCTGACCCTGGCGGGATTCGGTTACGATCCCAATGGCAACGATCTGGACCTGACGTTTGCCTGGGATTTGAATAACGACGGCATTTACGCCTTTGTCGCGGCCCCTGACGTAACGGTGAACTGGAATTTACTCAAGAGCTTTGGACTGGCGGAAGATGCTCCGCTGACCATCGGTTTGAAAGTGACCGATGCGTTTGGCGTAGCGTCTTACGATCACGCCCTTGTTCTTGAGGTGAACCATAAACCGGCCGACCCTGATGCGGGCGGGCCGTATGTAATTGACGAAGGCGACAATCTGCACCTGCATGGTTCTGCTCAGGATGTCGATAATTTGACATACCAGTGGGACCTCGACGGCGACGGCGTATTCGACGATGCAGCAGGTAAAGATCCCGTTGTCCCGTGGGAATCCCTCGAACAACTGGTCTATGGCAATCCGATGTCGTTCTGGAAATTCGGCGACCCGCTAACCAACAGCACGCCTGTCTGGGTTAGTATGCGGGTGGATGACGGCCAAGGCGGCGTGAATTTTGACATCGCCAAACTGACGATTGAGAATAAAGATCCCCATGCCGACGCAAATCCGCATGTTTGGGAAACCCCTTACGTAATTGATGAAGGCCAGGATTTATGGCTGGATGCTTCGGAAAGCTTCGACCATGACGCCAACGATAATTTAACCTACACCTGGAAGCTGGATATCGGCTGGAATCTGAAGTTGCTGGCCACGAGCGATGAACCTGTGGTTAAAATTCCCTGGCAGAAGCTGGAATCGTATGGCGTACGCGGCAACGATTGGCCGCTTACGATCAAGCTGTTCGTATCCGACGGCAATGGCGGCACGGACTGTGATGCAACCAGCCTGATTGTGAAGAATGTAGCGCCCACGGCGGACGCCGGCGGACCATACGTGATTGAGGAAGGCCAGAATCTGCAACTGCATGGTCACGGCTCCGATCCCAACGCCAATGATTACTGGCTTCGCTACGATTGGGACATTGATGGCGATGGACACTATGACATCCTGAACCAGAAAAATCCCCAGGTGGCTTGGGAAACGCTGCGCGACACTTATGGCCTTGCCAGCGATAACCGCTCACTGGTCATGACCCTGCGGGTGACCGACCGTGACTGCGCCTCGGCGGAAGATCGGGCGTTTCTGCTACAAATCACCAACGAATCCCCGGCCGTCAATGCCGGTGGTCCCTACACTATCAACGAAGGCAGCAATCTGGTGTTAGCCGGTTCGGGCAGTGATCCTGGTCAGGACCCACTGACATTCCTTTGGGACTTGGACAACGACGGTGTATTTGATGACGCCGCCGGTGCAGCGCCTACCGTGTCCTGGTTTACACTTCAACAATTGAACCTTCATACCGACGGCTCAACACCTAATACCATCGCTCTCATGGCCGATGACGGCCAGGGCGGCGTGAATATCGACACGGCGACTTTGATTATTAACAATGTGGCCCCAACGCCGAACGCCGGGCCGGACCAGATTATCAAGGAAGGCGATCAGGCTATCCTGTTTGGTTCGTTCACCGATCCTTATGGTGACAATGACGGGCCGTTCTCCTACGCCTGGAATTTCGGCGATGGCAGTCCCATCGTTGAGCAGTTAAACGCCACACATGTATTTAAGGATAACGGCGTCTATCAGGTAACGCTATCGGTCACGGATAAAGACGGCGGAGTGGGAATGGACACCGCCGTTGTGGTTGTAGAGAATGTCGCACCGACGGTTTACGCCGGTGATGATAAAGTGGCCCAGGAAGGGCAACTGGTTGCCTTCTCCGGCGTGGTTACGGACCCAGGCGACGACACCTTTACCTATTTGTGGGATTTTGGCGATGGCAATACCGCCGGCGCCCTTGAAACCGTACACACCTATGCTGACGACGGCGTTTATTCCGTTACATTAACCGTCACTGATGATGACGGCGGTGTGGGTGTTGATGAACTGACGGTCTATGTCCAGAACGCGGTGCCCCAGGTTTATGCGGGCAAGCATGTAGGTATAGACGAAGGCGATACCGTCCAATTCATGGGACAGTTCTGGGATGTTAATGTGGATATGACCCAGAATCCGACGATCGCATGGGATTTCGGCGATGGTGTCACAGCTACAGGTACATTAAATCCGACGCACACCTATCTTGAAGACGGCGTGTACACCGCTCGCCTGACGGTAACCGATAAGGACGGCGGCAGCAGCTTCAGTCAGGCCGCGATTATCGTGAGCAATGTCGCTCCCACGGTTCAGGCCGATGGTGATTTCCTGGCTGATTTCGGCCCCGCCGGCGCAGAAGGCCTGGCGGACGCGGGCACGGCTTTGGCCTTTCACGGCAGTTTCACCGATCCGGGCATTCTGGATACGCACACCATTATGTGGAACTTCGGAGATGGCGCCATTGTCACGGGAACGCTTCATCCGACACACCAATATGAAACCAGCGGCATTTACAACGTTACGCTGACTGTCACTGATGATGACGGCGGCTCGACGACGGAATCGATTCGACTGGCCGTACAGGAAAAACTGGCCATCAGCCGGAATTCCACCTATCTACACACTATCAACGGCCTGATACAGGTTTTCCTGATCGGTCCGGGTGAATTGACGGAAGTAAATCATATCAAGGGCATCACGGCCGATCTTAACAGCATCGTACTCCATGACACCACGGATGCGTCGTTGTTGCTGGTGCAAACCATCGGACCGCGTTCTTCCGCTACCGTGGGAGATGTTTCGATCAACAGCTCTCTGGGCGGTGTGATTGCCTTCTCCACGAACCTGCAAGGCAACCTTGAGGCCGCCGACGGCGAACTAGGACTGGTGCTTTTGAACAGTATTGCCGAAACGGCCCAGGTGCAAACCGGGCTGGGCGGCATTGATTTACTTCTTGTCCGCAATGACATCGCCGGTGATGTCTCGGCAGCGACATCGGTTGGACGCGTGATGAGCCTGTCGGGCGGATTGACCGGTACCGGATCTATTGTCGCCAATAACGGCGATATTGAGTTCGGCTTCTTCTCCGGCAATGTGGCCGGCCAGTTGCTTGCTTCAGAAAATGTCGGCAGCGTTTTCGGCATCCGCGGTGAACTCTCCGGCGTTTTGCGGGCGGGAAATAACATCGGCAATGTCATGTTCGCCAATGTTGATAACGCCATCGTTAGCGCCGGCGGCAACATTGCCATGGTGATGTCAAGTAAGAATATCGTCGATTCGACATTGTTGGCCGGTTATGACATTGGCGCTGACGGCCTGCCGGGAACCGGTGATGAATACTTCAACCCCAACGGCGCGACCATCGGGTCCGTCAGAGCGGCCTTGACCGGCAATTTCGACAATACCTTCGCTATGGCCGGTGTGAAACCGTATGACTTCACCGCCACGAGCCGCAATCTGCTGGCGCCGACGCCGGCGCTGCAGGAATTGGCCTCCTTCGGCAAGATCGGACAAGCTTCCGTGGGTCAGGTGTTCTTCGACGGCGATCCCAACACGGGTATTTATGGTTTGTTCGCGGCCACAGAACCGATTTCCAACGTGCAATTCAGCACCGTTGCGGCATCCGGCGCGCCGGACTTTGAAGCCCGATGGCAGTGGTTGTAACCATTGAGTTCAACAGCTTAAGTCTATTAGCTATATAGTCGTAAAAAAACCACCTGCTCGCAAAAGCGTTGCAGGTGGTTTTTTTTAAAGACGTAAATTCAAAAAAATACAACTTTTATATTTTACACCGACTTTATTAGCGAGCGAGCCAGCCGCCATCGACAGCGAGGGTATAACCCTGGACGTAGTCGCTGGCTTTGGAGGCGAGAAAGACGGCAGCGCCCTGAAGGTCGGCCGGTTCGCCCCAACGGCCGGCCGGGATTCTTTCTAAAATCGCGGCGTTGCGTTTGGCGTCCGCGCGCAAGGGTGCGGTGTTGTCGGTCGCCATATAGCCGGGGGCGATGGCGTTGACGTTGATACCGTGCGGGGCGAGCTCATTGGCCAGCAGGCGGGTCAGCCCCATAACAGCGCTTTTTGAAGCGGTGTAGGAAGGCACCAGGATGCCGCCCTGGAAGCTGAGCATACTGGCGGTATTGACGATCTTGCCGCCGCGTTTCTGCTCGATC
>JAFGBA010000260.1 GCA_016933395.1 Sedimentisphaerales bacterium
AAGCGACATGGTTAGCGTAAGTCTCATAAACGGAGCCAAACCCATGGTGCATATCACAACCAAATACGAAATCGCGGCCTCCCATCGGCTCTTTAACGCCGAGTGGGATGACAATCGCAACAACGAAACCTTCGGCAAGTGCGCCCACCCCACGGGTCACGGTCATAATTATGTGCTGGAAGTAACCGTTGCCGGTGAACCGCAAGTAGATACCGTAAGCGTGGCCACCGTGGAGTCAATCAATGCCATCGTGCAGCAGCAGATTATTGATCGCTTCGATCACAAAAATCTCAACGCCGATTGTAAGGATTTCCGCGACCTGATTCCCACCGTCGAGAACATGGCCCGCGTCTTCTGGGACCTGTTGGTTGGCCGTTTTGGCCCGGCTCAACTTGCCCGCATCGCCATCTGGGAAACCCCCCACACCTACGCCGAATATTTCGGCCCCGCCGCCGGACCGCTGCGCTATGGGGAGTTTGTGTGATGCCGTGATGCGACTAAATATGAAGTAATCGACCAAATAGTAAAAATAATTGATACGCAAAGCTCAGAAGGTATAATTAAAAAATACGGCGTTTTATACCGAAAAATGCGATGATCTTTATACATGTAGTGGATAATTATTACTGGCTTTAAGGGAAAAGGAACAAAAAATGCCTTACGAATCCGTTGATGTCCTACAGCGGGCGTTAACTCGCGACGTATTCCACTACGCAAAAGACGCCAAGACAGCTGCTGGTCGTGCACTTGGCACACTGGTCGAGGTTATAACATTTTATCTGCTTAAGAGTTGGGGATATGAGAAACATACTGCAATTGAAAGACGATTACCTGAATACGCTAATCCCGATATTACTCATAATGTGGAATTTAGCCTGCATCCTTCAGAAGAATTGGCGATAGTCAAGGTGGGTAAAAAGCATTTACCTTTGACGGCAAAGAAAATCTCCAAACTTCTCAATCTCCCTGTCGGGATTGTTGCAGAATTTAAATCAACTCAATTGCTTTCCGCCGATGAAATACTGCGAAATGCATGTACGCTTTACGAAGACGCCTCTAAAATAATAGTCGTTTATCTCGATAAAGCAACAAAGACATCTTATTGTTTATCCGTAAATACACTCACACCACATCCATTCGCGGTCGTAGAATGCAAGCGTGTTGGTGTTGAGGAGGGCATTAAAAAAGGTCCTCAAACAATTGAAAAAGCAAAACAAGGTGCATATGTCGCTCGTACAGTATCGTCTCTACAAAAAATCAGAATGAGTGATGGTTCCATTCATGGCATCCTCCAATTAGCCAATGGAAAACTTCGTTCCGAACCATACGAATCCTTCCTGCGCACGGTTGTTGCATCAAGCGAGCCTTCGTTGCTTCGCGATTTCATTCTAACTGTAGGGGTGGTCAGCAACCATGGTAATTGGTTTACATCGGAGGATCATAATAAGGAACTCAAGGTTCTTGCGCAATCATACGACTGGCTTCTCTTTCTTACAGATGCTGGATTATCAGAATTCGTGGAGACTCTTCTCGTCAAAACCGCTAAACGTTATAATGCAATTCGTGAAGCATTTGTTCAGAGCTATACCGGAAAAAAAGGCGGCAACCGATTTACGAAAGTGCAGATTGCCCTTGCGGCTAATTTGGCTCTGCAGGATTACTTCTCCACTAATTTGAGTAAAATGGAAGGTTGGTTCAATGTTATTTCTCCAGGCAATCGCTCCGTTATGGAACTAAAGCAAGAATTGACATTACTCGCATCAAAGGATTGGAAGCAAATACTAAAATGACAGCGGGTAGAACCGTAAATTCTCAGACTGTTCACTGGTGCACGCCGCTAAAATACGTCGATGCCGTTCGCAAGGTTCTCGGCGGTCGAATCGCCCTTGATCCCTGCTCGAACGAATGGTCCATCGTTCACGCGGAAACAGAATACCGGCTTCCAGAGCATGACGGTCTTCGCGAGTCATGGGATTTCCCTACAATTTACGTTAATCCGCCCTATGGTTCTGATAAGGAACGTGGCACAACAATCAAGCATTGGCTTTACAAATGTGCATATGCGCACAAAAATCATGGTTCAGAAGTTCTTGCCTTGGTGCCGGTCGCAACCAACACCAGCCATTGGAAGGAATATGTTTGGGGACGGGCCACAGCCGTTTGTTTTTTGTATGATACCCGACTTCGTTTCCTGGTTGAAGGAAAAGACGAGGGCAAGGGAGCACCCATGTCATGCGCCATGATTTATTGGAATAAAAAAATCGAGAAATTTATGAAAATCTTCAGTGAATTCGGCGCCGTGGTCGATCTGCGTCCGCTGCAAAATAAAATTATCGGGGGAAGAAGAAGGTTTAATCAACCCAGATTGTTTGATGACATATGAAAAAATAGCGGGCATGTCCCGCCTTACCCGATATGTTCGGCGTGGGCGGCGACCTGAGTGCTGATAAGGGTAAGGTAATCGAGGTCGGAGCGGGTGAGAGGTTTCTGGTCGGCGCCATTATCGACATAAATCACGCCATAGGCTCCGGCCGGGCCGACGATGGGAGCGGCGATGGCCGAACGCAGCTTTTCGATGCCCGCGGGCGTGGAATCTCCCGGCGGGTGCAGGTCAGCGACGTTGGGCAGCAGAATATACGTTTCATCGTTTATCGCCTGCCGGACAATCTGCCGGCCGATGAGCTTTTCCAACGTCACCACCGTCCCACCCCGCGCCAGACCATAGTGGCAGGTTAGCGGTCCCGTGGTGTCTTCCCGCAGGCCCGCCCAAACGTGGTAGGCGTCGTATTGCTTAAGCAGCACCTGACACAGAGTCGTCAGCAGTTTGCTCTGGTCATCCTGTTGGCACAGGGCGATGGTCAGGTGGTAAAAATGCTTGAGATGGTTGGGCGTAAGCCGCAAGAGCTGATCCCCGGCCGTAGTGTGAAAAATCGAGGCGTCCGTGCTTCTCTCCCCCACCATGGTATCGCCCATATCGAGCGGCTTGTCGTAGGCCATAGGTCCGGATTCACTGTCAATATGAACTTCCAGTTTAAAGTCGCAAATGTTGATGACATCCCCCTCATGTAAAGGCATTTTGGCAACGGGACGACCATTGAGCAGCGTCTGGTTGGCCGAGTCAAGGTCCTGCACCATCCAAATGCCGTCATGTGTGGTGAATAAAACGGCATGTTGGCGACTAACGGATTGGTCTGGCAGAAACACCTGGCAACGGGGTTGACGGCCGACGTACACCGGCCCTTCCCCGAAATGCAGGTCGTTTACAAGTGAATGGCCTCGGTGAATTAATATCCGCATGGCCCGAACGAGCCTCGACGAAACGTTTTCTCAATTATTGCCCGAACTTATTTTAATTTAACCGGTTAGCTACATTATGTCAAGTGCAGGAAGCGACGGTTTTTTGGCTTCCAATACCGCCTATTTACCTGAAAATACTTGTATTGACAATAAAAAGAGTTTAGTTTCGGGGGAAACAGGATGATGTCGTAACCGGAATGACCATAGAACGCTATCTCTAGTATATTTAAGGTGAATACATGGAATCACTCATCGAAATGGCCCGTCGCTTGGGAAAACACATCGCCGCCGATGATCGTACAGTGCAGCTTAAAAAAGCTCGGCAGGTCGTCGATGCTGATAGTACCGCGGCGGACTTGGTCAATCGCTACCATGAACAAATCTCCAAAATCCAGCGTCTGGAACAGGAGGGCAAACCTGTCGAAGTAGCAGACAAGAAGGTTTTGCAGGAGTTGGAAACCCAAATCAGCACCCACGCCGCTCTTAAGGAATTGTCCCGTCGGCAGGTGGATTTCGTCGATTTAATGCGCAAAATCAAACAAGCTATCGATAACGAATTGCAGCTCGAAGACCTGTAAATATAGGGTCTTTTCCCTTCATTACAGGCGAACTTTTACTACCAGTTTCCGCACCCGCTGAGGTTGAGTCAGGCACACCCCCGCCCGGTGAATGTCCTGAGGATAGAGAATCACAATATATCCCGGACGAAGCACCAGCGAGGTATATTCTTGTGGAGCCTTGTAAAAAATAACGTCTTTCTCTTTATGATAAGGTTCATCTACCGTTAAATCATCGGAGATGGCGACATCCATACGTTCCGCGCCGGCCAATAATACCTGTACATCAATGTAACGTTGATGCCCTTCAAACCGTTTGGTTTCCGCCGAACCGGTTTCATATTCAGCAACTATTGCATATATGTCATTTCCTTGAATTTCATATCGGCCTGACGCCTGGTCGGCAGGACATCGTCGTATAAATTCTATCGTTTGCCGCAAACGTGGATGATGTCCGTTGTAAGCATCCGCAAAAACCATCCGGTCGTAAATCATCGTGATAGGTCACTCCTGAAATGCATTAGATGTCAGTTAACATGTCGCCATCCCGGTCCGCGATAATCGCTATCCGGCCGGCGCACCTGGCTTTTCATCCATAGTAAACCTCCGATAATCAGAATCGCCAGAATAATTATAAAGACAAGTCCCGCTATGAATCGTTGCCGCCGTCGACCTGCCTCCGTTCCGAAAAACCGCGCCGTGGTGGTGCACACCCACGCCCAATGTAAAATCAAATGCAGTGCGACCAGAACCATAAAAGCCGCACCCAGCCACAAATGCAACGCGCCGAAATCATGGCGGTCCCATCCCCATAAGGTTATTCCGTGACCGCCTTTATATCCCGGCGGCAAATGCCGCCACATCACCGTTCCCGTTATTACCAAACCTATCAAAGCAAGCAAGGCCAGTACGTCCACCCAGAAATTTAAGCTATTACGTTTCATGATCTAATACCCGGCTCACCTGTAATTTCAGAACGAAACATCTCTTTATGGCGTTAAACATCCTGTATGACAGCCATATAACCGTCGTCAGCATATCATACCGCATAATCGTTACAAACGTAAATGTCTTTATGGAGATAGACCAGAAACCGATGGTTTTTTTATCCCTTATTGGAAAGTGATCGTTTGCAAACGCCGATATCAACATTGACCCAAAGCGAAGCATAGGTAGCGGGAGAAAATAACCATGCCGCGTCGTTCAAAATGGGATAGTCAAACTGCGGCGTCTCTGGCCCGTCCGAGCCGGCCGCAAAATATTTCGTTCTGGCCTGTCGGGTATCATAGGGCCTATTTACCCTGGTTTCCCGCCCGCCATCGCTTAATCGGTCTGGTGCGTTCGGCCAGAAATAGTTTTGTCCTGCCTCCCGCCGTTGTTCGAAAAGCAGCTTGGCGAGATTAATTAGGGGTGTGTATCGCACGAATCCATTGATAATTATCGGACAGTTTTAGCTTCCCAACCTCGATCTCCACGGACAAGTTATCGGCCCCCCATAAAAAAAACCTTGTTTGCCGCTTTTAATCTTTTCAATCGGGCGAACCCCCTTCTTGACTCTCTCAAACTCTTATAAATAAAGATATTAAAGTAAATTGAGCCTCTGGGGGAGGATTGTTCGTACTGTTCCGATTATACCATTTTTACTGTTTTATCTATTTTTACATGTTGTATTAAAAACGCGGGCTTTTTCTTTGCCGATAGGTATGACGGTCGGGCAAATATGGCCGATTAGGTGATTTGTGTTAGATAGGAAACCTTGAAAGTTAAAACCCGACAAATTTGAGAAAGGCCCGAGTGAAATGCAGCTTTTTCCAAAAAAACACGCAGGCCGGATGAAAATAGCGGTCGCCACAGTCATTATTATATTGACTGTATTCGGCTGCGCCCAACAACCCACCAGAGTATATAAAGTAGCTTCAGGACGGACAATTCCGACGCAGAGTCAGCCGCCAAGGTATCTTTCGACGGATAATTCCTGGACTCAGACTCAAATAGCTCAAAGACAAACACATAAGCCTGATGCTATTGTGTATGGTCCGGCCGGAGCACAATTTACACCCACTCCACCCATTACCGCGGTATTGGCTCAAAATTCACCTGGTTATTCGGGAAATGATGAATACCACCTCGGCCCGGATGATGTCGTGGAAATCAAGGTATTTCAGTTATTGGAACCTGATAAGGAAACGGTGCTCGAAGCCAAAGTGGACCGGCAGGGGTGCGTTTATCTACCGATGTTGAATCAGGTTCAGGTGTCGGGAATGACGTGCCGGCAATTACAACAGGATTTGCTTAATCGCCTGGGAAGCAATTACATACGCAATCCCAAAGTCAGCGTCGCTTTGAAATTATATGGTAGTAAAAAAGTAATGGTGCTGGGTTGTGTGCGTAAGGCCGGCATGGTGATGCTGGTTTCCGATGCTGCTCCCTTATTGGATGTTATCAGCATGGCGGGGGGTATTCAAAACAAGGCGGCGCCACATATTGAAATCTTACGCGGAGCATTCGATCCTTCCGCAGGTTTACCTGCACCCATAACAACCGGTTTGTCCGGCGGTAACGACTATACGCGAGAGATTGTTCCGATTAGTCAGCTCTTCGCGGAAAACTCAACTCCGCTTAATCCCCTGATTTACCCTGGTGATGTGGTATCCGTGCCTGACGGCGAGGAAGGATATATTTATGTTTCCGGTGAAGTGGAGCAACCCGGCGCCAAACCTTTCCGACGGCCGCTAAGCATTCTACAGGCGGTAACCAGCGCCGGCGGTTCCACAAATATCGCCGCGGAAAAAAAATGCCGCATTCTTCGGCAAGCTCCTGACGGTCGGGAAAAAATAATCCTCGTGGACATCGGTAAAATTCGCGAGGGCCAGGCGCCCAACCTGTTAATGGCGCGCAATGACACCATTATCGTCCCGGTGGACCCCGTCAAAAAGTTCTTTGATGATCTGGACAAAATGTTCCGTCGTGGCGTTGTCGCCGGTGTGGATATGACGTATGACGCCGGCGCTCAAATGGGCATACCGACAAGAGGTGCTGCGGTCTATTAAAAAGGCGTCTATTACGGAGTTCACTGTTTCCAGATTCCTCAGATAAGCAGGTTTAAAATATGAATACGCAAAATCATAATGTATCGAACACCAGTTGTTACCAAACGGCGCCGCCTTCTTCGGTGTTTCATCCTTTGGACGTATTGCTTCGACGTCGTTGGCAGTTATTGGCGTGCTTATTCGTGGTTGCAGGATTGGCGTTTGCCGCCACCGTGCTGCGCAATCCGCAATATGAAGCCACCGCACGGGTGCAAATTGTTCTTGATCAACCCAGTATAGGCGGAAAGTCGATCGCGTCTCTCGGAAACCAGGATTATTTTTCAACGCAGTGTCAGCTATTACAATCACGCCATGTGCTGGTTCGCGCCGCAAAAAAGTTGAACTTCAATAATAGCGGCGACAACCTTACAGAAAAGGAATTGGAGGAGCTGGAGGAAATTCTTCGTGTTCGCCCGGTGCCTGGTTCCCGTCTTATTGACATTATCGGTATTTCTGAAAACAAGAACTTGGCGGCCGCCGTCGCCAATCAGGTGACAGCGGCGTTTATTGAAACCAGCAGCGAAGCCCGCCGCGCCGCCACCACACGCCTCGTCGAACGGGTGCAGCAGCAAATTGACAATTACGACAAACAAATCGCACAACTGGAAGACCAGGCGACCCGATTCCGTCAGGAACATCTTATCAGTGACGGAAAAGATATTTTGTCCTCGGTGAACCAGAAAATTCAAAACCTCCAGCAACAAATCAACCAGACGGACATAAAGCGCGTTGACCTTGAAACCCGCCGTGAAAAACTGGCGGAATTGCTGCGTAATGAACGAGGCGTGGATAGTCGGGCGGTCCTGACGCCCGAAGTCGATAATCATCCTGCCGTGCAAAATCTGGCGCGCACCATCGATGATTTGCGTCAGGAGGAAGCTCAACTTTTGCAGGTGTATCTGCCCGGACATCAAAAACTGGAAAGCCTCCGCCTGAGAATCGCCAGTCTGGAAAATAATCTGGCAAAACAAAAACGCAACGTGCTTACGGATGAACATCAAAACACCATTGATCAATTAAAAGTTATTGCCGATCAGGCGACAAACCTGCAACAACTGCTTTATCAAAGCAAAGAACAAGCGGTGATGCTGACGGACAAATTCCAGGAATATCAGAAACTAACGGCGGATATCGATATGACAAGGCGTTTTCGGGATGAATGCATGTGTGAAGTGCGTCAATTCATTCTGCAGGAAGGCATGTGTGAAGCTCCCGTGCAAATCGTTGACGCCGCACAGGTCCCCTCCCGTATTGCGGGAATGACGAAAGCACAGCGGGCCAGCTCGATTTTATTGCTGGGCTTGCTTTTCAGCATAACGTTTATCTTTGCTTTGGATCGTTTTAGTCAAGGCCAATCACAAAACGCCGCCGTCCAAATGCAGCAGGTTCCCTGGATGGCGCCGTGGTGGGCGGTGCCGCCGACGATGGCTGCTAATACGCCTGTTGCATCAGCGGCGCCAACGGAAACCGCCGCTGATTCGGAAACGCCGGTGGCGTCGGAATTATCCTCCGAACCGGATGACCCGACGGTGTCATTCACACCGACGGAGACGGCTTCCGAAGCACTGGGACGGCTGGGAACCATCGAACTGGGCGGAGAAAGCGTTAGTCAACTGGCCTTCGCGGCACGGTGCCGTATTATGCAGACGGACCAAAGCAGTCCGCAAGCGGGCGTTTTTCGCCAGATCGCCGTGCAATTAATTCAACGTTTTGCCCGCGCCCGACAAAGCCTGGTTATCACCGGCGCTGAGGAAGGCGGCGGAAAAACCACCAGCGCCTGCAATCTGGCGACGGCGCTGGCGCAGGCCGGACGTAAGGTGCTCTTGGTGGACGCACAACAACGTCGACCCATGCTGGCGAAAATATATCATTCAGATCCGGACAAACCCGGCTTTAATTCCGTGTTGTCAGACATTGCTTTACTGGATGAGGCCTTGCACGACACGGAGATCAATAACCTGAAAGTGCTGCATCATCAAACCGCGGAATCGTGGAAGGGTAATGATGGCTGCACTTTGCGTGAACTGGATGCGCATTTACGCCGTCGCTTCGATTGGGTGATTTATGACACTGATCGACTTAGTCATGACTGGACGCGCATGTTGCTCGACGCCGTGGGTAAAGCCGTGGTGATTGCGCCGCAGGGAGAACCCATGGTGCGCAACCGCACGGTGGCGGACCTGGAATTAACCGGTGCGGTGTGTTTGGGCGTCATCGAAACGTCGCATCAAATATCATCTTCGGAGAGTGCTGCTGTTTCATCGACCTCCGCTTCCCGGACGTGATGTTAAACACCAAGATAGTCCCCTTTGTAGAGAGTTAATGTCGTATGGAGTATTCAACCTTCAAAGAAGCATTGGTTCTATTGCTTGGTTCAACCTTCGTCACCGCTTTGACGATGGGTGTTATCCTCACGTCATGGATGATACGTTTTTGTCGACGCACCGGCGCCTTCGACCGGCCCGACGGCCTGCTCAAACAGCATGATCGTCCGACGCCGACGCTGGGCGGCGTACCGTTGTTCCTGGCTATGGTTGCGGGGATGTTGGTGGCCATCCGATTCGCCCACGTGATGGCGCCGCTGATGAACGGACTTTTCGTCAATCCCCTTCCTTTGATAGGAGCCGGTCTGGGTGCATTGATTATTTTGTGTCTTGGCGTCAATGATGATCTGCGTCGGGTGGAACCGAGAACGAAACTACTCTTCCAGGCGGTTGCGTCGATGTGCTGCATCCTGGCGGGTTTGACCATTCACCGTATTAATTGTTTTGGCCTGGCGATATTTGACCTGCAGGCGCTGGCGGTTCCCTTTACCTTGTTTTGGTTAATCGGCAGTTGTAATGCTTTTAATTTCATCGATGGGATGGACGGCCTGGCTTCGGGTATTGGTTTTATTCTCGCGGCATTTCTTGGTATATTGGCGTTGGCGGGTGGATTTGCCGGTCCTGCCGTGATCGCCCTGGCGCTGGCCGGCGCTCTCCTGGCCGTCCTATTATTTAATCTGCATCCGGCCAAGATATTTCTCGGTGACAGTGGTTCTCAACTGGTGGGTTTGTTACTGGGAGCTTTAACGATTCGGGTTGCAACCATTAATGAAGCGTTTCTTTTACCCGTAGCGGGCATCATGTTAAGCATCCCCGTTATTGATACGTTTATGAGTGTCTTGCGTCGCTGGGCCGACCGGGCGGGTGTGGCTTGCGGCGATCGTCGTCATATACATCATTGTTTGCAACGCCACGGTCTGAGTGTTCGCGCCGCCTCTATAATACTGTGGATCAGCGTGCTGCTGACCGGACTGGCGGCGTTAGCAAATTTCTACGGCGGGGGCAACGTTATGGCGGCGGCGTCTATCACGCTGGTGGCGCTGGAATTGTATGTATTTATCCGCATGGGTTGCCTGGAACCGACGCGTCTTCTGCAACGCCATCGCGCCTCAACAACCATGTCGGTTGGAACGGCGATTAAAACGGAAGAACTGCCCAGTGAAACCGTTGCTGAATTGGAAGTGCTCTGGAATCGTATGAAGCCCCATTTTGAACAAATGAATCTTGATCGCGCCATTCTCACTCTGGAAGGCATTACCGAGGACGGCCGAGCCAACCGCGAGATATACCAATGGGTTCGCAGCGAGGAATTACTCGCCGACCTGCTGGCCAGCCGCTGGACCCGTCGCATCCCCCTCGATCGCCAGCGTTTCGCCACCATCAGTTTGGAGTCGGCCCGGCAACTGCGCCGCGACGAGGAACGCCTCGAATGGATTATCCGTCAAATCAGTGAAAACATGCGCGTTGTCAACGTGCAACAAAAAGTTAAAAAAGACGAGACATCCTCGAAAACAACGACCTCCGCCACAGTATAAAGCAACCATAAATATCCCCCCTTTCTGGAGTTTTCCGGAGGGAACGACGATAATACCTGCGGCGGCTTTCGGGTCGCCGGGGTATTATCGGTTTATACGAGACCCCGCGTCGGATGCCGACCGTTACTTGTTGAGTATAGGTGCTTTCACGAACAGCCGTTATGAATAAGACCTTAAATCCCTGGCTTGCTCGTGCCAAATCGTATCCCGTCAAGTTGATCGTTGATATCCATTCCCGCTGCAACGCCCGCTGCACCATGTGCCCTTACCCTGACTATGCCCACACACAGACCCAGGGTGTTATGGAGCGGCCTTTATACGACCGAATCATACGGGAAATGGGTGAATTGGGCCGCCGCCATCATTTTCGCCCGTACCTGACGTATTGCTACATGGCCGAACCTTTTCTCTCGCCGCGATTGCATGAGTATGTCGCCGCCGCGTTGGAACAAAACCTCAACGTATATCTCAACACCAATGCCGCCGTCATGACGGCTCCAAAGGTGGATGCTTTGCTTGCAACAGGCTTTGACGGCCTTATTCACGTGAGTATTCACGGAGCGACGCCGGAAACCTATAACCGTATTACCGGCCTGGACTACCATATCACCCTAAAACACCTGCACTATCTGTTGGAGCATTATCCGCCCCGGCGCGTGCTCGTGCGCGGCGTGGATGATGGCTGGCCCGAAGGCGAAAAAGAACAATGGCTCGCTATGTTCGAGCCGCTGGGCGTGCAACTCGAATACCTTCCCCCCATTAGCCGGTGCGGCGCGGTGGAACATTTAAACCATCGTAAAGAAAAAGATGGCAAAGTGCGGCTTTACGGCTGCCGTGAACACCATCCGCTGGTGGAAATGGTGATTCTCTTTGATGGCCGGGCGGTCATGTGCTGTCAGGATATGGGGCGGGAGCTTATCTGGGGAGATGTGGGCCGCGACGGCATTGAAGGTGTTTGGAACCACTCCATTCGCCTTAACGCGATTCGAAAATTGTATTCCGGCAAATCCTCAAACATGTCTTTTTTGTGTGCCCGCTGTGAACAGGCCATGGGACCGGGTGATATGGTCGGCGATCTCATCAAACGCAGTTGGAAAAAATTAACCCACGTAATTCACGCTTAATCAGAAACCGGGGCAATATTTTGAACCTCATCGCACGACTTATCGATTTGTTCGTAGTTTTCCAGACCGGGCACGCTCTCCGGCCGGGTGAATAATTTGCCGCGATCCTTCTCGTCCGGCTTGATGCTTGAAAGCTTCAATCGCAACTGCGCATCCTGCTGATCCCAGCGCAACAAAATATCCTTGGGCAGCCGCGCCGTGTCGCGGGTCTCCTGCCCGCGATGGTTGTTTCCCACGGCTGTATAATCCTTCAATTCGCTGTGCATCAGTCGCAACCCGGCGGCATTATAAGCATTCACCTCTATCGGTAATTGTGTGCGCCGGTCGATGATAATCTCTCGCCGCATCACCACTTCGACTTCTTGGGTTGTTGGAATCAGATCTGTGCGGTCTTGGTTCGGTTCACGTAAAATGGTGTATTCGATCGTGCTGGTTTCCGGACCAATTTTATACACAGGTTTCGGTTCCCATGGCAGCGGCGCCAGTCCAATGAATTCCAGCAGCACCCGCGGGTCGAATTGCACCGTCTTGCTGCACGGCTTGCCGACGTGTTCGTATTTGCCCCAGCCGCCGGATTCACCCCATTCACTATAAAACCAATATTCCCGAGCGTTCGATCCCACCACCAATCCCGCCTTTAACGGCCCGTTGCATTGCAGATACATACTGGCTGGTTGCCTCTCCGGATCAGGATGATAAAACCATTTTCCCCCCAGTTCGTGATGATGCTTCATCTCATCTTTTTCCGGGTCAGGAAAATCCGCCCACCATTCCCAGATATCCGCTTTGAACGCTCCCACCGCTGCGACATTGGCATTCACATCCGCCAGCGTCTGTTCCAGGCTCACCGGCTCCGGCATCGGCCCGGGCTTTACCGGCGGCGGACAGCCCACACTCACAATCATCAGTAGTAGGGCAGGCCACACCCGCCATATTAATGTATCGCCGGCATCTTGCCGGCATTGATTTGCCGCCGAGACGGCGGCGATGCGAGGCCGACGTATCCTCATCACAATTCCCCTTGCAATATCGCACTTAACTCGCCCGATACTTCCTGAATCTGCTCATCGGTCAAGTGCGGATTGACCACCTCATGCACATCGTCTTCCTTGCCCAGCCGCATCCGCCAGATTTCCTGTCCATTATCGCGACGGCTATCGACATACTTCAAAAGCTTCTTCCGCATCAGAATCAATGCCAGCACAAATCGAAAGTTCACCTTCAGCGGCTCGGTCTCGTCCGCCAGCCGCTCGAAAAAATTCACCAGCACACCGTCATCGACGAATAGCTTTTTCTTCTGGTTAGGCTCCGGGATGCGGGTCTTCCAAAAGCTAAACACTTCCGGCCGCTTTTGCTCCCAGTAATCCAGCGAATAGTCCTGCCGCTCAAAGTGATCGCCCTTATCCACCAGCACGGCGATGTATTCCTCCCCCGGCTCCAGCTTGCGCTCGGTTCCCGCGCATATCCCCGCGCCGCGTTGCACTTCCCACTGCTCCATCAGTTCCCACTTTTCTTTATGTTAGCCCACAACGAAAGTTGTGGGTTGTATCACCCGCGGCCTGCTAAAGGGATAACATTTATTCCCAACCCCCGACTTTCGTCGGGGGCTTTTTCCCAAGGCGCGGTGAATTGTTAAAAATCACTTAATTTTACTTCATCACCTCGTCCAGCGGCGTATAGTCCAGGCCCAAATCACGCGCCACCGGTTCATAGACGCATTTGCCCATATATAGATTCATGCCCGTACGCACGGTATGATTCTGACGACAAGCCTTTTCCACGCCGTGTTCGGCGATCATCAGGCCATACCGCAGTGTTGCGCTGGTCAACGCGATCGTCGACGACAGCGCCACCGCCCCTGGCATATTGGCTACACAATAATGCACCACGCCTTCTTCGATATAGGTCGGGTTATCGTGAGTGGTCGGCCGGGTGGTCTCCGCACAGCCGCCCTGGTCCACCGCTACATCCACCAGCACCGAGCCTGGCTTCATCATCTTTAAATGCTCACGGCGTATCAGATGCGGCGCCTTCGCCCCCGGCAGCAGCACCGCTCCGATTACCAGGTCCGACTCCGCTAACACGATCTCAATGTTGGCGTCATTGCTGTACATGGTGTTGATGGTGCTGGAGAAAATATCATCCAAATAGGCCATCCGTTTGGCGCTGATATCCAGTATGCACACATCCGCTCCCATACCCACGGCGATCTTGCAGGCGTTGGTCCCCACCACGCCGCCGCCTAGTATCGCCACTCGCCCCCGCCGCACGCCCGGCACACCGCCCAGCAGGATACCCCGACCGCCGAAGGGTTTTTCCAGATATTTGGCCCCTTCCTGCACGCTCAATCGCCCGGCGATCTCGCTCATCGGCGTCAGGCACGGCAGCGTGCCGCCCTCGCCTTCCATCGTTTCATAGGCGACGCCCTTGATTTTGCACTTCATCAGTCCCTGGGTCAGGACCTTATCGGCCGCCAGGTGCAGGTAGGTGTATAGCGTCTGGCCTTCATGAAACAGGCCCCACTCCTCTTCCTGCGGCTCCTTGACCTTTACGATCATCTCGCTGTTATCGAATACCTTACGGCGGTCGGCGACGATCTTCCCTCCGGCCGCGGCATATTCCTCGTCGGCGAACCCGGCATCCCGCCCGGCCCCCTGCTCAACCATAACCTCATGTCCCCGAGCGACATACGCCTTTACACACCCCGGTGTCAACCCGACCCGGTATTCATGCCGCTTGATTTCCCTGACGGTTCCGATTCGCATCTGCTTTCTAACTCCTGCAAATATAAGGTTAAACCGAACACAAACCCCCATATATACCCCCGCCCCCTCTTCTTGACAAGGGGGCATAGTCCCATTTTAGCGGCCGCCGGTCCCGCCGCCCGGCCGGAACGACGAACTCGCACCTCTCGGACGACGAACTCGCGCTGACCGCAAGACTAACTCGCTCCACCCGTAAGAGCTGCTCTCACCCCTCCTAAGACCATACTCTTACCCTCCCTAAGAGCTACTCTCTCAGCCAGCAAGAGCTACTCTCTCGACCGGTAAGAGTATACTCTCTCGCCCCCTAAGAGTAGCTCTCTCCGCCGGTAAGAGTATACTCTCTCATCCCCCAAGGCCATACTCTCACCACCCGTAAGGTTATGACCTCTCCACCGGTAGGGTTAGACCTTGAGGCCCAAGAGGTTAGACCTTGCCGCCCGAAGGATTACCTACGGCCCTGCCGATAAACGACCCGGCCGCCGGTGCGGCCAGACCCCTTATTATCAGACCCCCGGTTCATCGCCACCCACGCGGGTAAATACCAGCCAGGGCCTCAACTGCTCCACCGTCTTTGGCCCGATGCCCGGGACGGCGTCGAGGTCTTCAGGACGGGTAAAGGGGGTAGCCTCCGGGCCGTTGATTTGGCGATAATGCTCGCGGTAGGCGATGATGTCGTTCGCGCGGGCCGGGCCGATGCCCGGCAGGCGACACAGCGACGGCCAGTCGGCCTCGTTGGGATTAATGCGGGTTTCCAGCACCGGCGGAGATGGGCCGGCTCCATCAGTATCCGCCGGCCAGACGGCCGGACGATCATGCAGACTCCACATACCCGCCGCTGTTACCAAGGCTGCCGTAACCCAACAGGCCCGCCATCCGCCTATGGCGGACCGAGGTACAACGGGCGAAACATTATTATTCCAGAAGTTGTAAGCCATCGTCCACCATCAGACGTCATTGCAAGAAATCGCGGTTCGATTATACTGGGTTCATGCCCGGCCTGCTCGATGATTTAGCGCATTTTATCCTCACCCCACTCGATGGCCAAGCTCCACCCATAAATCGGGCTTTAGATGCCTTCGCGATGGCCGGGCAGGAGCGCACCGTCGAGGCCTATGGCAGTTGGGGCTCGCTGCCCCGGCTGCTGGCGGCCCTGGCGGCAAAGCGGCTGCACCGTCCGGTTGTGCTCATCACGCCCCACATTCCCCACGCCGACGAGGCTCAGGATGACCTGGAAACCTTCCTGGCCGGCCCGGCCGAACTTCTCGTCGCCGCCGAAGCCACCGATGAACCGCCCGATCCCACCAGCGATGTCGCCTGTCAGCGCCTGGCCCTGTGCCGTAAACTCGGTGACGCGGGCATCCTGCCCGCGCTCCCTCAACCTGTGATTGTCGCCTCCATCCCGGCATTGATGCAACCCTTGCCCGCCCCGGAGGAACTTACCGGGCAATCGCTGAACCTTCGTGCAGGCATGAACCTGCCCAACGGGCCTGATGGCTTGGCCGGCTGGCTCACCGACCACCACTTTACCCGCGCTGAGCAGGTGGAGCTGGCCGGTGACTTCGCCGTCCGCGGCGGCATCGTCGATATTTACCCTCCGGGGACGGATGCCCCCCTGCGGGTCGAGTTCTTCGGCGATGACATCGAATCCCTGCGGTATTTCGACCTCGACACCCGCCGCTCGACTGACCAAATCGACACGGCCGTCATCGCCGCCCCCCTGGCTCCCGCCCATATCACCAACAACGTTACGCTCTTGGATTACCTGCCCGCTGATACCCTGCTGGTCGTTGAGGAGGCGGTCGAAGCCGACCAACTCGGCCGCATCTATCGCGAGCGGCTCAGCGATACCTCCATGGCCTTTCCCATCGAGGATATTCTGGAACAGTTCCGGCGGTTTGATGTGCTTTACGTCAACCGCTTCGAGGCAGATTTAGCCCAAACCGCCATCAACCTCCACGCTCAGTCGGTCCAGCGGTTCGAGAACCGTTTGGTCGAAGGTCTGGAAGAACTCGCTGAACTAGCGCGAAAGCAAGCCGTGTTCCTCGCCTGCGAGAACCCTGCCCAGCAGCAGCGACTGGGTGAACTGACCGACACCGGCAAACTCCATATCCCCATCGGCCTGATCCATCAAGGCTTCGAACTGCCCGACAGTGGTTTGCTATTCGTCAACCACCACGAAGTTTTCGGTCGCCGTCAGCAACTCCGCCGTATCCGCCGTCAGCGCCATATACAGGCCATCGAGTCCTTCACCGACTTGGAAACCGGCGATCTGGTCGTGCACGTCAGCCACGGCATCGGCCGCTTCAAAGGCATGAAAACCCTGACCAAAAACGACCGGCCGCAGGAATTTCTCGCCCTGGAATACGCCGACCGGGCCATCCTGCACGTCCCGGCCGAGAATATTCATTTGGTGCACAAATACGTCGGCGCCTTGGGCCGTCGACCCAAACTTTCAAAACTGGGAGGTACTGGCTGGGCCAAGGCCAAGCAAAAAGTCGCCGACGCTGTCGAAGATGTCGCTGCCCGCATGATTGAGATTCAAGCCGCCCGCGCCACCTGCCCGGCCATTTGCTACCCATCCGACACCACTTGGCAGAAGGAATTTGAGGCCTCCTTTGGCTTTCAGGATACCGAAGACCAGGTTACCGCTTCCCGCGATATCAAAACCGACCTCCAAGCCGGCCAGCCCATGGATCGCCTGCTTTGCGGTGATGTGGGCTACGGAAAGACGGAACTCGCTATTAGAGCGGCATTTAAGGTCGCCGAATACGGTAAGCAAGTTGCCGTGCTGGTCCCAACAACGGTGTTGGCAGACCAACATTACCGTACCTTTTGCGAGCGTTTGGCCGATTTCCCCTTCACCGTCGAAGTCCTCAGCCGCTTCAAAACCCCCGCTCAGGCCCGCGACATTATTCTTCGTACCGCCGCCGGGCAAGTCGACATCCTCATTGGCACACATCGGCTGCTCAGCGAGGACGTAAAATTCAAAGACCTGGGACTGGTCATCATCGATGAAGAACAGCGTTTCGGCGTCGAACATAAGGAGCGACTCAAACACCTGCGCGAAACGGTCGAAGTCCTCACCATGACCGCCACGCCCATTCCCCGCACACTCCACATGGCCCTGCTGGGTCTCCGGGATATATCCTCGCTCACCACACCGCCCTTGGACCGCCGCAGTATCGTCACCGAAGTGCGGCCGTACGACAACCGCCTCATTCGCCAAGCCATCCTTCAGGAACTGGCTCGCGAAGGCCAGACGTTTTTCCTGCACAACCGCGTCCAGAATATCCAGACCGTGGCCGACAATCTGCGTAAACTGGTTCCCGAAGCTCGTATCATCGTCGGCCACGGCCAAATGCCCAAGCACGAACTCGAAGCCCGAATGCTGGAATTCGTCCACCATCAGGCCGATGTGCTGGTAAGCACCACTATTATCGAATCCGGCCTGGATATCCCCAACGCCAATACGATTATCATCAACGACGCCGACCGTTTCGGCCTGGCGGAACTGCACCAGCTCCGCGGCCGGGTAGGGCGTTACAAAAACCGCGCCCACGCCTACATGCTATTGCCCGCCAAACGCTCGGTGAATCCAACCGCCGCCAAACGCCTCAAAGCCATCGAAGAATACTCCCAGCTTGGTTCGGGATTTCGCATCGCCATGCGCGACCTTGAAATCCGCGGCGCGGGTAACATCCTGGGCGTGGAACAATCCGGCCACATCGACGCCGTGGGCTATGAACTCTATTGCCGCCTGCTGGCGTCCGCGGTCGAAAAACGTCGCGGCCGACCTGAACCACCGCCCGTTTTAACTCACCTTGAACTCGACATTCATAGCATCATCCCCCGCAACTACATCGCCTCTAATCGTCAGCGAATGGAAGCTTATCGTCGCCTGACTACCTGCGCCACGCCGGAGGAGCTTGACCAGCTTGAAGCCGATCTTAACGACCAGTTCGGCAAACCCCCAAGAAGTGTTCTTGATTTGTTGCAGCTTGCCGAGATCCGTACCTATGCCGGCCGGTGGGGTATTAAATCAATCATTCAGAAAACCCCTGATTTGATTTTCACCTGCGAAAAAATGCATAAGGCCGATAACCTGTTCAAAGATGCTCCCGGGCGAGTTTCCCTGCCCGATCCTGATACGGTTTATCTTCGTCTGCCGCCAAATTATTTTGATAATCCCCAGTCATTGTTGGCCATTATGAGAAAAATATTGCGAAAAACGCCTGTTAACGCCGATATTAAAGGCTCATAAAATTAACATCTATAAATAGTTACGACGAACGTTCAGTTTGTTAATATGTATTTTTCCGTCCAATAAGTATTGCCATAGGAATTACTATGTTTGAAATTATATAAATATTTGTAATATATCATCTTATGCCTATTTTCGTTATATTCGGAACATTTGATAAATCCATATCATCAAATTCGGCAAAAAAAAATTAAGCATTTTTTTCCCCACTATTCGCTTGACAGGTACGCCCGTCCCCTGTAATAATCAACTGAAATCGAAAGCCGTTGGCTTGAGATTCGGTGTCTTGGTATGTTTTTATACTTGAAACGAAGGCCCTATTGCTTTATTATGACTGTTTCGTAGATTGTTTTCCGGCTTTACAAGGATGAAAGTCGGCAATTCATAGAAGCAAATGGGGTCGGGAAAGATGGATTTTTCAAGGAAGGCGTGAAAGGTAAGACCGGGCAGTAAGGCTTTGCCGGAATGCCCGACGAAGGAAGGGACGAAAACTCGCAGGGCGGGTGCTGCACTTCGTCATTTCTTACCTATTTTAAGATAAATAGTTAGTAATTTCTGAGAACAGGTGATTTGTTCAGGAAAGGGCTATCGGTTGAGGAACGGATAAAATAAGGTGAACCGACGAAGAACTTTAGGCGGTTTCCGTCGGATCACCCAAGGTTGCCGATGCGAGCGCAAGGCTTGCGTTCACACGGCTTTGCCTATTTAATCTTATGTTCCTCAACGGGGCCCTGTCAAGAAGCAATAAACATCGTTGGTTTTCCAACGGGAGATATAGAAATGCCGGAACCCGTAACATTAATAGGTTTTACCGGAGGTGCGTTGGCGATAACGTGCCACTTGGCCCGGCGGTATTTTGAAGTCGCTAAAGAATGTGTGGATATTATTCTCGGCGTTATCGCTTTTACGCTGACCCTTCCGGTCCTGTTGTTGTGCGTGGCGGTCATCAAGCTTTCCAGCAAGGGGCCTGTCATGTTTACCCAGGTTCGCGTGGGTAAAGATGGGCAACTTTTCAAAATGTACAAACTTCGCACCATGTACACGGACGCGGAATTCAGCCGCGGCGCGGTATGGGCGTCGAAAGAAGACCCGCGTGTCGTTCGCTCCTGCCGCTGGATGCGCCGCAGCCACATGGATGAACTGCCGCAATTATTTAATGTTATTAAAGGCGAGATGTCGCTGGTGGGTCCCCGCCCCGAGCGGCCGGAGATCATGGAAGAACTGGAAAAGCATTATCCCCACGTGCGGGAACGGCTGAAAGTCAAGCCCGGCATCACCGGTCTGGCGCAAGTTCGCAACGGCTATGATACCTCCGTTGAGCAGTTCCGTAACAAGCTTGAAGCGGACCTGGAATATATCGGCAAACGCAAATGGCGAACGGAACTGCGGATCATGGCGGCGACGCTGACCAAAGTAGTGGATAAACAGGCGCACTAAGGTGCGGCCTGAAAAAAATAAATATAATCTCTTACCTGTAGAGGAGCAGAGAAAACATGAAAAAGACGGCAATAATTCTGACGGCGGCCTTGGGTTTTTGGGCAGCGCAAGCCGGGGCGATTACGGTGAACACCTACGAGTTTGTTCCTTCACCCTTCAACCTGGAAGACCTTGACCATCATTACTATTACGCCTGGGGTATTCAGTCGAATATTCCGGGAACGGAAGTGATCGAAAGCGCTCTTCTGGAGATTTACCAGATCAATAACTGGTATGAACCGTGGGAAACCGATGACGTGCTTCATATCTGGATGCTTGATCAAAAACCAACCTTAAGTTGGCAATATAGCAACTGGCCGGGCGTCAGCCGAGGGTATGATAATCAAAACCACAGTGATCCTTTTGCCACCAGTGGCGGCACGTTTTTGATGAACTTCACCGATGACAACGCTTATTATAATCACGGATGGAAAAACCCAGCGGAAGATATAAGCATCGCTCTTCCGGTGGACACTCTTACCAACTACATCAATAATGATAGCTTGTTTGGTTTTGGCTTTGATCCGGATTGCCATTATTGGAATTGCGGCATCAAACTTACGATTACCACCAGGCCCGGCGGTGGCGGCGGCGGTGTTGTGCCGGAACCGGTGACCATGCTAGGCTCGATACTAAGCCTGGGTTCGCTGGGCGGTTACCTGGCTCGACGGAAAAAATCGGCATAAAAATAACTGCGGACAAGCACGGCCGTGTGGGCCGTTTTAACAACCGCATGAATGTAAATAAGGAGTTGAATGGGTCGGACGTCAACGACGATGAGTAAGCGGGACGCCGCATGGGCTTAGGCCCGGCAGAGTCGCTTGACGCTTACCGTGAGTTGGGACAACAGGAGGCGGCGAAAACGACCGCAGAAAGGAGTTAGGCGTATGAGATGAGACGGGGGAGTTGTTGTTAGAAGCTTTTTTACTTTTGCATGCAACAGTAAGGAACCCTTTGAGAGAAAAAGGGAGATGTAAAGAAATTTGGAGTTAATGAAAGGAAGCTAACCATGAAAACAAAAATTGTTATGTTACTGATGGCCGGGGCGCTCATCCTGGCCGGCCAGGCCCAGGCGGGTAGTTATTCGCCAGACGGCTGGGGCATGCCCATTAGATTTCATATTACGGATTACGACCAAGGTACTATATGGGTTACGGATGCAGGGGGTAATCCGGATCCTGGTTTCTATGGTGATCCCAGAGTGGCGGGCGATGGTTATATTAATGCGCCCGGTGACGATCCCGCGCTGATTCCATATGGAGCCGACAATATTATTCTCAAACCCGGCGCTCTTAATGAAGATACCTGGGGTATCGTTAACATAGACCAGGTCCGGCCAGCGGAAGTGGACGAGGTGCACTATAACCTCGAACCACAATTCAGTGTTCCGGATCTTTGGGGTACTGGCGATGACAACGTAGAGCTTTGGGGTATTTTCTATGGTAATACGGATAAATGGCTTTTTGTAAGTCCAACCGGCGGGCAACAAGTCGTTGGCAGCGGGGGAGAGTTTGAAGTATGGGCTCAGCCATTAGGCACATTTGAAGGCGTTAACGGCTCAGTAGGCGACAAGCAATTCGGTTCCGCCCAACGCCTCGATTATAACAAATACGCCGGTATTGGTTACGATGCGGCGGGTAACCCCATAGCCGGGGCTACGTTAATGCTGTCTGGTGAGGCGGCGGACGGT
>JAFGBA010000261.1 GCA_016933395.1 Sedimentisphaerales bacterium
AGGTACTCCTCCGGACCGGTTCCGGCCGGTAGGGGCAGGTTGAGGTTAAAACCCAGGCCTGCTTGAGTTCCGGTTTCATGGGCGAAACCGCTGAAATAGGGAAAGGCTTCATCCGGGTGGCCGTGAATACTGACCGTGAGGACATCGTCGCGTCGGTAAAAAATATCCTGTGTGCCATTGCCATGATGAAAATCGATATCCAGAATAGCCACCTTGCTTTCCTGGCTAAGGCGATGGGCGGCGATGGCGGCGTTGTTGAAATAGCAGAATCCGCCATAGACGCTACGTTCGGCGTGATGGCCCGGCGGACGGCACACCGCATACGCCACACGCCGCTCGCTGAGTATTTCTTCCATGGCCGTAAGGGCGACATCCACAGACGCTCGTGCGGCTGTGTAAGCGTTGCCATCCAGCGGCGTGCAGGAATCGATGCAGTAATAGCCCGCCTGGACGACATTAATCTTCGGGCGGCGCTCCGGTTTGCGAACAGGAAACGTGTCGGGATATACCGGCCGCTCGCGCGAAAGTTTCAGACACACCGCTTTGAGAAACTCGACAAAGTGGCGGTCATGCACGGCCAGAATAGCGTCTTCGGCGAACCGGCGTTCGGGCAGTTCGGAGAAAATACCCAGGGCGTTCATGGTTTCCACAAGAGCACCCACGCGCGTAGGCTGCTCGAAATAGCCGCGCTGGCGAACATGATGGATAACGTGTTTGCCGCTGGAGACCAGGGCGAAGGCCTTTTCCAGCCGGCCGCCGAGAACGGCGGCGGGCATATCGCCTTTACGAATGTACCGCGCCGGGCGAATAGGAACCGGATCATCCTTGAAATCATCCAGCACCCGCCGGGCATACGTCGGATCGACAACGTGCCCGAACCGCAATGTCATAATCAAATGCACAACCTGACGAGCGTAGCTGCGATGAAGCGGATGATCCCGCCCTAATCCATCAAAAAGCAAATACGCCGTCGTGGGTGGTTGACCCACCGGCCGAGCGTAAGCGGCATTGAGCACCGGCCGGGCGCCATAATGCTCGTAAAACCGCATTCGTCGTTTGGCGTTCGCCAGTTCCTTTTCATCGGAGGTAAGTTCGGAATCATCCGGCGTCACCTCCAGCCACATGCTATGGGCGCCCAATCCCTGAGCGTATTCGCGGGCGGCTTCATACAACGCTCCGCCAAAACCGCCGCCGCGTCCTTCCGCCCGCACCGCCAGGAAATCCAGCCAACAGGCATGCACCTGGGGAAAATGCAGCATCAGGCAAAAACCCTTTACCCGTCCCGTGCCCGTTTCGGCGACAATAATGGCCGCCTGATAGCCCTTTTTGAAGGGATTGGCCAAAAGTGAATCGAGTTGGTCGGCGTAATCGGCCATATCGGGGAAACCGGCCCGGAAAATCTCTTTTACCTGTCCCAACCGCTGGCGACTAACGGGCAAAGCCGTATTGTGAATGGTACGAATTCGAAGCATGGTTTCTATCTCAGAGGCTTGTTTGGGTTATTATTGAATACCTTGGAACAATGTATTATAATCTATTTGAATAAAATTGTCAGTAACGATTTTATGGGAGCGTCAGAATGGGTAAGAAGCAAAAACCAAGCTGGTTTTATATAGCCATACCCCTTCTATTGTTTGGATGCAGAGGTGTTACCGCCGAACCAGATGTTACGGATAAAATTCCCGCTATTACGATAAAAGACGGCCGTTTTATCGACGCTCAAGGGGGTGAAGTTATTCTAAACGGCATCAACATCGGCTTCGGCAGTCACACCGGGCCGGATGATACTTTTAAAATATTCTGGGAACACGGTCGTGAAGAAGCTTTTCAACGCATCAGGCAATGGGGCTTTAATTGCGTCAGATTGCCGATTTTTTGGGCGGGGGTGGAGCCAACTTGCGGCCGGTATGATGAGGCCTTTCTCAAACAAGTGGATGAGAAAATCGCCTGGGCCAAAAAGTATGACCTTTATGTTATTCTCGACATGCATCAGGACCTTTGGGGCGTCGGCGTACCCGGCGCCCGCGGTGCTCCGCCGTGGGCTTTGCCGGCCAAGGACACCCCTCACCTGCACGAAGCAGCCTTTTGGGGCATGGCCTATCTGGAAAGTCCGCGAGTGCAGGCGGCGTTTGACGCCTTCTGGGCGAACCGTAAAGGCCCCGATGGCGTGGGAATACAGGACCGCTACGCGCTGGCCTGGCGGCATCTGGCCCAGCGCTACGTCGATGAACCGGCCGTTATCGGTTACGACCTGATGAATGAACCATTCCAGGGTTCGGTGCTGCCGGGTGTGATTCTCGGATCGGCGGCTCAGATGGCGAATGAGCTTCAGAAAAAAGGCATTACACTTGATGCCGCCACACCCACCGAACGTATCGAATTGATTCATAATATTATCCAGGATGATCCCAACTTATACCGTCAGTGGCTGGCGATGGTTGATGCTCCACTGAAACTCAGCGACGCCATGCTTATAACGCCTATGTATCAACGCGTAGCGCGGGAAATTCGCAGTATAGATTCTCATCGTTTGATTTTTACGACCACGCCTATTACCGCCAATATGGGCATCGCCAGCGGAGTTGGCCGTATCAATAGCATCGACGGCCAACCTGATCCCGGTCAGGTGCTGGCGCCTCATGCCTACCATGAAGTCCCTGATATCCTGCAACTTACTGTTGAACGGCTCGTCGCCCACGCTAAAGGGTTAAACGTTCCTTTATTTGTCGGTGAATGGGGCAATCTGGAAAATATCGACGCCATGTACCAACGCGATCCTCTTCCCGGAGCGCGATTGTTTCGTAATATGATGGAGACAAACAAGTTCAGCGCGGCTTACTGGTCATATCAAAACGATCTTGACCATCGCCCTTCGTTTCCCGGCATAATCGCCAGACCCTATCCCCAGCGTATTGCCGGTGAACTTATCGGCTACGATTATTGCGATGACAGCAGGATTTTTACTTGTTATTGGCAAATAAAACCTGCGGTCGCCGGTGAAAGTGTAATTTTTATTCCCGAAGTGTGTTATCCCCAAGGTGTTGAAGTTATCCTGGAACCCAAGACAAGCTATCGGTTGGAAGTTATTGAACCTGATCGGCCAAACCAACGGCTTATTATACCTACAATTCCTAATGAAACTACACTAAAGCTAATTCTTCATCCCAAACCTTCATCATAGAATATTAAAACATCCAAGAGCTATCCCTGCGAAAATTCATAAAATTTCGCTCATGTCCATTGTTAAAAAAGACAATATATACTATGGCTGCTATGGGAGATTTTTCCTTAGGGCGCCTTGCTGATTATCGGTCCAGGTCGGGGCAGGAAAGGCATAGACGATGGATTCTATTGCTCTCGATATACTGCATCTGCTGGACAACGCCCCATATAAATGGCGTATTATTCTCCGTGATGAACTAAATCTTGTGGATTTTTCCTCCCTTTCCGACGCCACGATGAAAGAAACCGCCCGCGCTATCCTCCAGCGGACGAATGAGCGTTATCGGACGCAACCCGCCGAAGAAATGTCGGAAAGCGAAATTGCCGCTCTCGTGCAAACCCTTATCCCCGCGCCCCCGCGTTTTATTCGTGCATTGGCGGATTGTATCCTCGAAGAACATCCCGAACTCGCCTGGGGCGACTATATCCCTCCCGGGAAGGATTAATTTCCGCCTGTTGAACGGTTATTAACCACCCAACCACGAGCATTCCGAATCTCGTTATTTATGGAAGACTCCTGAAAAGGAAATCGGAGCATCGCCGCGGCGGTGATGGTTTGAACCATGCTGATGAAGTTTTCCATCGGGGTATCAAGTTGAACGTGGTGCGTGGGACCGAGGATCAAGCCGCCGTTTTTACCGATGGTGCTTAACCGTTTTAAAACTTCGTTTCGCACATCCGCGGCGGAGCCAAAGGGCAAGGTGTGCTGCTCGTCAATGGTGCCCCAAAAGCATAGGTTGTCTCCGTAAGCCTCTTTTATCTGCGCGGGGTCCATACAAGCAGGCTGAACAGGATTCAAGACATCAATCCCCACTTCGATAAGATCGTCGATGATCTCATAAATTTTACCGTCGCAGTGGTAAGCGACCTTGAGTTGTGGATTGATGTCTTTTATCGTATGAATAAAGGTGTGCATCCGCGGCTTGAAATATTCGCGCCATTGGTCCGGGGAGATGAGCATCCCCTTTTGCGTCCCGACGTCATCACCGATCCAGATCATGTCCACGCCCATTTGGGTGAGTTTCTTGGCGGCTTCAAGATGATAGTGATAAGGGATGTCCAGTATCCGATGGGCCAATCGGGGATTGAGCGTCATGTCCATCAGGATATTTTCCAGGCCGCGCAAAGCCCAGGCCGTTTCAAAAATGGTTGTAACGGTTACGCCCACGATGAAATATTTATCTTTGAATCGTTCGATCATGTCTTGCGCAGATTGATAAAGTTCTGGTCGGTGCGGGTCAGGCGGGCAATAATTATCTATCGCTTTATCATCAGCAAGAGGTCGGCCGGTCATTTCCGTATAATGGCCTTTTCCGAAAGGAGTTTCGTAGGTGCATTTCCTCCAGCCGACGCCCCATTCATCGATATATTCATCAGGTTCCTGATAGTAACTATTGGCCCAGCCTACGGAGGTCAGGAGCATGTCCTGAAGGGTGGCCTGTTCGAGGATATAGGGATTGCCGCCGCCATGGGGGTTGTGTATGGCGTCCTGGTTAAGCCCAAGATGATGGGCCAGTCGTATGGCAAATTCCGGTGTAAAGCTAATTTGTAATGGACAGCGGTCGGGTTGTTCATGATTTAGCGCCGCCGATACTCTGTCCCGATGATTCCAGTCCATTCCTTATTCCTATAAAGCGGAAGGGCGATATTTTCAAGTTGTCATTTCTTCTTTTTATTGTTCCGATTTTATGCTTGGCGGCAACGCCATTTCGCGTATATTTATCTCCAGAATGCGAACGTTATGAAACAGCGGCCGAAAATCCTGCTTATTATTGATGCCAGTCGGGTGTGTGGACGGGGTATCCTTTTGGGCATAGCCCGTTATGCAAGGCTTCATGGGCCGTGGACGTTTTATCAGACGCCGCCGAATTATCGATCAAATGTTAAACCCGGCGCCGGTCTGGATTACCTTAAGGATGTGCAAATTGATGGCGTGGTGTTTTGCGGCGGGGGGCAAAAAGTCGATCAGATCAAAAGGATCAACGTGCCGGTTGTCATGGTGGATGTCAAGGAAACGGTCCCTGGATTTATAAATGTCGTTGGCAATTGTCAAGCCATCGGTGAAATGGCGGGCAACCATTTCCTGGATCGTGGTTTTGTCCATTTCGCCTATTGCGGCTTTGACGAGATTCATTGGTCCCGCGAGCGGCGCGATGTATTTATTGATCTGTTGGCGGCAAAAGGGCATCCAACCGCGGTTTATAAACAACCACCCAAAAGCAAGTGGCCTGCGGAGCAGGGTTATATGGCCCAATGGCTTAAAACACTGCAAATCCCGCTGGCGATTATGGCGTGTAATGATGATCGCGCCCAAACCGTGATTGAAGCCTGTAAAATTGCCTCATTGCGAATTCCGGATGACGTTGCCGTTCTGGGTGTGGATGATGACGAGGCTATCTGTGTGATTACTGATCCGCCCCTTTCCAGCATTCATTTGGATTTTGAAAAAGCCGGGTTCGAGGCTGCGGCGGTGCTGGAAAGTCTGATGACCGGGGGAAAAACGTCTTCTGAAAAGATGGAAATTGTTATTGAGCCGACAGGGGTGCGGACACGGCAATCGACGGATATTCTGGCGATAGAGGATATTCAACTGCGCAGCGCCCTGGCTTTTATACGTAAAAGTGCCAACCAGTCCCTCCGAGTGGAGGATGTGGTGAAAGTGACGACCAAGTCCCGGCGTGTTTTGGAGCAAAACTTCCGTAAAGTGCTGGGAAGATCCATATTATCCGAAATTCGCCGCGTTCGAGTGGAACGGGTGTGTGAGCTGCTGATCGAAACGAATATGTCCGTAGCGCAAATCGCCGCGGCTTTGAGTTTTGGGGATGTGGCTCACTTTAGTCGGTATTTTTATGCTGAAAAAAACATGACGCCAATACAATTTCGCAAGCAATTCGCTCCCAAATAATATTTTGGAAATATATTTCATTAACAGCCTGATAAAAATCTTCGCGATTTGGAGATATATTAACGCAAAATGGCGTTAATCCCCTTTACATCATACATTTATAATATCGTAATATTGTTGGTGTTATTACTCAGTATCCTTAAGGAGTTTGGTTGTGGGTATCCATACTATTTCAATTATTAACATTATGGTGTTGCTTTTACTTGTTTCATTTACTTTCGCGGTTGAGCCGGAAATTTGTTATGATTACGATAACCGTCAGGTCAACGCGGCGAACGAATTTATCGAACTTGTCATCGATCTGCGAATCGGCCGGTACACCCTTATCAATAAGCAGACGCGCCAAACCGCACTGGCCGAAGTTCAGTGGAAAGTGGGCGCTCTGGAATCCAGTGATCCGGCCCTGCAACATCAGTGGACCAGCGGGCCGGTGATAAGCCCCTTTGGCGAAGGCCGTTATATTCGCATCGAAAGCACCAAAGATGGTTTTGGTACGATGATCTGGCAGGCGGACCTTTTTGAAAACCAAACGGCGGTGGTGCTGCGGACGGGATTTGAAAATACGACGAAGGAGCCGGTCAGCGTGGGATACATCACGCCGTTGGATGCCGGTGAGATTTACCCGGGTGTGAACATCTCGGAAAACCTGGCCATGCTCGACGGCAACGGCGGCGGCGAATGCACGCAGGTTTTGCGAGATCAGCACTCCCAACGTCGGAACTATAACTGGGAGTTATATAGCCGCGTTTCCAACGTTTCGCGAGATTATTACCTGCAGTGCCGGAACAATGTGTTGGTAACCTTCGGGTCGCCGGAAAAACCCTGTTCGGTCGTGGCCGGAGGGCTGAGTTATACGGATTACGAAAAGTTCGCCAGGATTTGGAATCCTTTGTCCGAAAATCGTCGCGCCTGGCTGGTGCGGATGTTAGGTGAAACCGAGCCTTTGGTGTGTTATCTGGATTTGCCTAATACCAAGGTGGATAAAAGCCCGGCCGGACCGTTTCTGGAATACGTGCAAGGGAGCAGTTATGTGTATGCGATTACCGCGGACTATCCGGAAGAATTAAAAACCGTCGCTTTTCATCCCAGCACGGTTATCATTGAAGCTGGAGGATTGGATCCGGCCAGGCAATATCAACTGGGTTTTTCCTGGTGGGATGAAAAGTCCGGACGGGTGCAGTCGGTGTATGCCCAGCCTGCCGGTGGTAAGGATGAAGA
>JAFGBA010000003.1 GCA_016933395.1 Sedimentisphaerales bacterium
ATCGTCGCCGACGATGTATCGCGCCCTACGCCGGTGCATCAATTCGTCGAACTGGTCCTGGATGAACTACGGCAGGCGGGCATTAGCGATAACCATATTGAGTTCATGATGGCCTTAGGCACGCACCGACCTATGAACCGCGAGGAAATCGCCCAAAAACTCGGGGACCGAGTCGCCAGTCGCTACCGAGTCCACAACCACCAATGGGACAACCCCGACTGTCTGGATTACATCGGCGAAACCGATCAAGGCGTGCCCGTGTGGATCAACACAATGGTGCGACAGGCCGATCTGGTAATCGGCCTGGGCTCGATCATGCCTATCGAGGTGTGCGGCTTTACAGGCGGCGGTAAAATTCTTGTTCCCGGAGTAAGCGGCCAAGTCACCGTCGACCAAATGCACTGGACCCGGATCGACGTGCCATCGCAATACATCCTGGGCCGGGTGGAAAATCCCATCCGGGCCTCGATCGACGCCCTGGCTCGCAAGGCCGGGCTGGATTTTATCGTTAACGTCATTCTGGACGCACAAAACCGTATCATCGGCGCTGTCGCCGGCGATATGATCGCCGCCCACCGCTGCGGTTGCGAGATCGCCCGAAAAGTTTACGGCGTTCCTCTTGACCGTGAATACGATATCGTTATTGCTGATAGTTTCCCCTTCGACAATGAATTCTGGCAGGCCAACAAGGCTCTGAGCACTACCGGTGAATTCGTAAAAAAAGGCGGAGTCGTCATTCTGGTGACCCCTTGCCACGAAGGCTTTAGTCAAACTCACGGCGAGATACTCGAGTTCGGCTACCTGCCCATCGAACAGATCAAGCAAATGGTCAACAACGGCGCCATCAAGCACAAGGTCGTCGGCGTCCACATGGCCCAGGCCAGCGCCGTAGCCATCGAAAAAGCCCGCCTGATCCTGGTTTCCACGGGAATCCGCCGTCAACAAGCCAAACAAGTGGGTTTCAACTGGGCGCCTACGCCCCAGGACGCATTTAATCAAGCGGTTGATATTTGTGATTCGTCCGCCAAGGTGGCGGTGCTCAAGAACGCCTCTAGAATGCTGCCGTTAAAATCAAGTATGGAATAAAAGATGTTACTTAAAAACAAGGTTGCAATCATCACCGGCGCCGCCGGCGGGATTGGCCGGGCCGTTGCCCGATTTTTCGCTGATAGCGGAGCCCAACTCGTTTTGATCGATTTGGATGAAGCGGCGTTAAATCAGGTGATTGCGTCATTACCCGAAAAATCGAAAAACTCTCTCACTATTGTCGCCGACGTGGCTGACGAAAGCGACGTTAAAAGCGCTGTCGCTTCAGTCCTGCGGCAATTCGACCGGATCGACATCCTGGTTAACTGCGCCGGCATCTGCAAAATGATCTCCATTCTTGATATCGAGGTCGCCGAGTGGGACCGCATAATGGCGGTCAACCTTCGCAGCGTATTTCTCTTCAGCAAAGAGGTCTTCCGCCACATGCGGGATCGTCGCTATGGCAAGATCATTAACATCGCCTCGGCAGCCGCAAAAATCGGCGGGCTTGCCGCAGGCGCTCATTATTCGGCAAGCAAGGCCGGTGTTATCTGTTTTACCAAAAGCCTGGCTCTGCAGGCCGCTGCATATAAGATCAACGTCAATGCGGTTTGCCCGGGACCGACAAAAACAGAAATGACCAATGCCTGGGGTCAGCAAACCAACAACGACTTTGCCGACAAGATCCCTTTCAAGCAATACGCCCATCCCGACGACATAGCCGCCGCCGTCCTGTTTTTAGCATCAGACAACGCCAGGTATATTACCGGTGAAATCCTCGATGTGAATGGCGGCTTGGTTATGGACTAACTCGCATCTCTCACCAGGGAATAGAAAATCTTTTCTATAATTTTGCGAAGTTTTCCAGCATCTTCAATCCAACAACCTGGGATTTTTCCGGATGAAACTGCACGGCCATAACGTTGTCTTTCCAGATACTTGAAACAAAAGGACCGCCGTGATCGGTGGTGGTGGCGACAACGTCGTCATCTGTCGGCGCGACATAATAGGAATGCACAAAATAAACGTGTGCACCAGATGCGATATTATGGTAGATGGGCGCCTTGCGCCGAATATCCAGTGCGTTCCAGCCCATGTGGGGTATTTTTAAATCAGGCGCGTTTGTCCGTCCGCCAAAATCAAAACGTATCACCCGTCCCGATATAACGCCCAGGCCTTTGTAGCGGCCGTCTTCTTCGCTTTCGTCGAATAACAATTGCAACCCCAGGCAAATTCCCAAAAACCACTTGCCGGATCGCATTGACTCCAAAATCGGCTCTATAAGTTTTTTTTCCTCTAAGGTGGCGATGGCGTCGCGAAAAGCTCCCACGCCGGGCAGCACAATCTTATCAGCTCCGCGTATTCCCTCCGCGGTGGTGACAATATCCACAGCCGCTCCTGCCGCTATAAATGCTTTCCGTACGCTGTGCAGGTTGCCCATGCCATAATCGATAATGCCTATCATTATCAGCCCATCCAAAAAAACATCGGGCGCGCGGCCGATACCTTGGCGGCCGACCCGATGCCGTTATCCGTCATCCAACGCTATGCTGCCAACGACCGAAAAATTATTTATACATGTGGACAACAATTTCCACACGACGGTTGGCGGCTTTGTCCCCTCCGACAGGCTGAAATTCACCCCGACCCGCGGCCGTCAACTGCTCAGCGGCAATGCCACGACTAATTAAATAGCGCGTTACCGCCAGCGCCCGCTGGCTGGACAGTTCCCAGTTGTCTTTCCATTTGCTTTTCTTAATCGGATCCGTATCGGTGTGGCCGACGACGGACACTTCCTTGCCCGAATATTTTTGCTTGATGACGTTGGCGATGTTATTCAGACGGGTTTTGGCGTCATTTTTCAAGTCCGCCTTGCCGGAATCGAATAAAACACCGCTTTCCAATGTTACGGTGATAGTGCCTTTGGCAGCGTCATACCTAACGTCTTCACCAGGGAAATCACCTGTCGGTTGCGGCGTTGCACGACTTTTACGGGCCTCCGCCAAATCACGCTGTGTCATACCCAGTTGCTGAGCGTATTGATCACGTTCAGATTCACATTGGCTAAGCGACTGCTGAGCAGCATCGAACAATGCCTGTAAATTCTGGTACTCAGCATTACAGGTTTCGTATTTCTTTTGCCAGTTCTGACAACCTGTTCCCACCGCCAGTAACATTATCACCACACCCGCCAGCAACATCCCTGTGCGCCTGTTCATAAACAACCTCCTGTCTTAAAAAGGTATTTGATCGTTAAAGCATTAACGCGTCGGTTCATTTTCGGTTTTCGGCGTCAATTTCTTACGGGTTTTATCTTCCCGCACCAGCGTCATAGTCTCGACAATCACATGCCGAATGCGCCTGATAACCCACCATAGAAGCACACTACCCACTCCTACAATCAGAATAAACAAATACATACCAATCTCCGGCGTTTCCCACCAGAGAAATTTTACCGAAACCTTCTCATGATTACTTAAAATAAATAACAATACCGCCAACAATGCGATAATTACACCCGCCAGCCGAGCATATACCTTAACTTTATGCCATGTCCATGCCATCGGTTATGTCCTTTCGCTATGTCACACGGCTCGCATGTCTCACGGCGCGGCCAAAGGCGTCAGCGCCTGAAGAAAATAGTTTACCAGCGGATCATGAATCAGCATTACTACCACTGTCGCCAGTGATAAAAACGGGCCATACCAGATTTCACGCATCCGGTGGAAAAACAACCGGCTCAAGGCCCAGCCCAACCCGAAAAACGGGGCGAGAAAAAACGCCAGCACCGCCGATGGCCAGCCCAATACCGCCCCCACCGCGGCCATCAGGTGCAC
>JAFGBA010000262.1 GCA_016933395.1 Sedimentisphaerales bacterium
GGTTTCTTTTTTATGAAAGCAAAACAAAAATCATATAATTACTTATATAATAATATGTTATAATTCTTTTAAAATTCACGTTGACCTAACGATTTCTGGCGATATATATAGACAAATATTGACGTTTGTACATCTAAAAAGCTCGGCCTTTAGAAAGAGATTAAATATGAATTTACGCCATATATGGACCTATATATTAGGCCAATACTACAACCTAATTGGTTCTGTCAATACATGTGAATATAAGGAGATATCTGTATGATCCAAGGCGAAACTATCAAGATGAGCACCCATGGCAACCTGCAAGTGCCTGATTACCCCATTATCCCCTTTATTTGTGGTGATGGCACCGGACCGGATATCTGGAAGGCTGCACAACGGATTTTTGATGCGGCTGTCGAAAAAGCCTATGGATCGAAGCGTAAAATCGTCTGGAAGGAAGTACTTGCCGGTCAAAAGGCCTTCGATGAAACAGGTAACTGGCTGCCGGATGCGACTGTCGAGGCGTTTAGAAATCATCTGGTTGGTATCAAAGGTCCATTGACCACACCGGTGGGTGGCGGTATTCGCAGTTTGAACGTTACCCTGCGGCAAACGCTGGACCTTTATGTGTGTCTGCGGCCGGTACGCTGGTTTGAAGGTGTTCCCAGCCCGGTCAAACAACCAAATCTGGTGGATATGGTAATCTTCCGGGAAAATACCGAAGACGTCTATGCCGGCAAGGAACTGCAGGCGGGCACACCGGAAGCGGCCCGACTGATTCAATTTTGCCAGAAAGAATTTGGCTGGAAAATCCGGGAGGATTCAGGTATTGGCATCAAACCTGTCAGCAAAACCGGCAGCCGGCGGTTAATCCGTGCGGCGATCAAATACGCCATCACAAATAACCGAAAAAGCGTCACCCTGGTGCATAAAGGCAATATTCAGAAATTCACCGAAGGGGCTTTCATGAAATGGGGTTATGAACTGGCCAAAGAAGAATTTACCAACGAGGTTGTGTCCTGGGATGAATGCCAGGGAACCGTACCCGAGGGTAAGATTCTCATCAAGGACGCCATTGCTGATATTTTCCTGCAACAGGTTCTGACGCGACCAAGCGAATTCGACGTTATTGCGACGATGAATCTCAATGGTGATTATATCAGCGACGCCCTGGCCGCACAGGTCGGCGGTATCGGAATTGCACCGGGAGGAAACATCAATTATATTTCCGGCCATGCCATTTTTGAAGCCACGCACGGAACCGCTCCCAAATATGCCAACCAGGATAAAGTCAATCCCGGCTCGATAACCCTTTCGGGTGAGATGATGCTGCGCTACATGGGTTGGATCGAAGCGGCGGATTTAATCATAACCGGGCTGCAAAACGCCATCAAGAACAAGACCGTCACCTACGATTTCGCTCGGTTAATGGAAGGCGCAAAACTGGTTTCCTGCTCAGGATTCGCTACGGAAGTCATCAATAATATGTTTTGCTAAAGACGTTCAACCATGGAATGCTATTACTTCTTCAGAGAGTTCTTTTCTAACCAGATATCCGGTTTCGCTTAAGAAGACTCTACCTGAAAGCAAGAATTCGAATTCCTGAAAAATCACCCGAATATTCAATTTTCCTGTGATAATTGGATAATCTATTGGAAAATCAAGTCAAGAACCGGTATATAACATTTTCGTATAGAGCGCAACACAATCATCTGTAGTATCTTTTTGTGGAAAGGAACCGTCATGAGTAATGTGTCGATCAGTCCCGACGGGACGTCATTTCCAATCCCCAAGCCCGAGGAATATAGTGCGGAACTCAAACGTATTAAAGCCTTAACGGATAAAGCCCGCCAGGAGGGCAAGGAAGTGGTGGTGGTCATGGGTGTTGGTTTCGTCGGGGCGGTCATGGCGGCGATTATCGCCGACACAACCGACAAGAAAACCGGCAAACCTGGCAAATTCGTCATTGGCTGCCAGCGGCCCAGCCCGCGCAGCTACTGGAAAATCCCCCTTCTTAATCAGGGCATTTCACCCGTCAAGGCCGAAGACCCCAACGTCGATCCGATGATTGCCCGCTGTGTCAATGACAAGAAAACCCTCGTCGCCACCTATAATTCGGATTGCCTGACGCTGGCGGATTGCGTCGTGGTCGATGTGCAGTGCGACTACACCAAGCATAGCCTGGGCGACATGCGGACCGGCGAAACGGAAATGACCGCCCTGGAAGCCACCATGCGGACCATCGGTGAAAAAGTGCCGCCCTACTGCCTGGTCCTGATCGAAACTACCGTAGCCCCGGGCACCACGGAGTTCGTGGCATACCCGATCATGAAAAAAGCCTTCAAGAAACGCGGCGTTAACTCCGATCCGCTGTTGGCCCACAGCTTCGAACGAGTCATGCCCGGACGAGAATACATCTCCAGCATACGCGACTTTTGGCGGGTCTGCTCGGGTTGTAACGCCGAGGCAAGGCAGCGCGTCGAAAAATTCCTGCGAGAGGTGTTAAACACCGAAGAATTTCCTCTGACCGTCATGGACCGTCCCATTGAATCGGAAACAACCAAAATCGTTGAAAACTCCTATCGGGCCACTATCCTGGCGTTCCAGCATGAGTGGAGCCTCTTCGCCGAACGTAACGGCGTGGATCTTATCAAGGTTATCAAGGCCATTAAGGTCCGCCCCACCCACAGCAACATGATTTTCCCCGGTCCCGGCGTCGGCGGCTATTGCCTGCCCAAGGATGGCGGCCTGGGCTACTGGGCCTATAAGCACATCCTCGGCTTCGAAGATGGCGATGAGGTTTTCCAAATCACACCCATAGCCATCGACATCAACGACACCCGCGGCCTGCATGTCGCCGAGCTCACTCGCGACGCCCTGCGGAACATGGGTAAATACATCGCCGGTTCTCAAATTCTCGTCTGCGGGGCCAGCTATCGCCAGGACGTCGGCGATACTCGCTATAGCGGTTCGGAGGTGGTTGCTCGTAAGCTTGCCGAAATGGGAGCGGAAATATACGTGCACGATCCCTATGTTGAAAAATGGTACGAACTGGAGAGCCAGGACACTTATCCCTCTCCGGGCCACTCTCTCAGCCGCTTCTTCCGCAACCAGGAGGAACTATCCAAGGTAACGCCCACCCGCGACCTGCACGCCGCCCTCAATGACATGGAAGCCGTCGTCCTGGCCGTGCCGCACGCCCCCTACCTCGAACTTAATCCTGACGATGTTGTCAAGTGGGTTGGCGGACCAACAGCCGTGATTGATTGCTTTGGCATTCTCACCGACGACAAAATCAAACGTTATTTCCAACTGGGCTGTGAAGTTAAAGCTCTAGGCCGCGGCCACATCCAGAGAATCAAAGAAGAAGTCCGCAAAACACCTCGCAGTTTATAGATTTTCTTAACCGCGCAGGGCGAACTTCGTTCGCCCTACGCTTTGTCCGAATTAAGAGTGGCATATTATCTTAATGGCAATGTTAATCATCCAAGATACATACTGAATATTTATTTGCTTGCTCACATAAAGCGAAAGATATAATGGCGGTTATATCGCGTAAAATTATACAAACAGTCATCATTTTTATTTTATGCGTTCTGGCATGCCTGCTCACCGTTTATTTTCAGGGAATATTAGGCCAAACAATTCTTTTCACTCACTTTTTTTATATCCCTATCATTCTGGCGATTCTTTGGTGGGGATATTGGGGTTTGCTGATTTGCATATTTTTATCGGCGATGTTATTTTTTAGTAACCTGTATTTTCAATTGCCTCTTACGGTTGATTTGTACGCTCGCTCCGGCATGTTTATCGTTGTTTCACTGGTATTGGTTTTCCTCCGCGAAAAAGCAAGGGCTGCCCAGCAAAAAGCTGACCAGATGCACGCGGAATTAACTCACGCCGACAGATTAAGCGTTCTCGGAGAAACCAGCGGCGAATTGGCTCATGAATTGAATCAGCCGCTTTGTGCGATCCGAACCCATGGTAATGCCTGTCGCCGCATGATTTTAAACCAACAGGGAACCGCCGATGAATGGATCGATATGCTCGAACAAATTGACCGTCAATCCGAACGAGCGGGAGAAATCCTTCGTCATATACGTGAATTTTCTCGTAAAACCTCGCCTTATTCCCCGACGAAAGTTAATCTGAATACGGTCGCTCGTCGCGCTGCCGCATTTGTTTTCGCGCTAAATAAAAAGCATCATCAGATACAGGTTCGCTATGACTTATACGATGCACTAACATCCATCGCTGTTCGCGAAATTCAAATTGAACAGGTTTTGGTAAATATCATTCGCAACAGTTTCGAGGCTTATCTTGAAAATAATAACGAAGAAGACAAAACCGTAACCATAGCAACCCGGCAAGACCATTCGGCGATTCGCGTATCTGTTCGCGATCATGCTTCACGTGGACTAACCTTGAATTTGGACCGGCTGTTTGAACCTTTTTTTACCACAAAAGCGCAAGGTTTGGGACTTGGACTATCCGTCAGCAAAAAAATTATTGAAGCTCATGGTGGACGAATTTGGGCGGACATTACCCCCGATAATGAAACCGTGATTACATTCCAATTGCCGTTATAGCTAATTGAATTTAGGAGTATAGCTATGGAATCTATGGTCTATATTTTGGATGATGATGAAGCGGTAAGACGCGCCATTTCATCCCTGTTAAAAACGGTTGGCCTGGCTTCACAGTCATTCGCCTCGCCACAGGAGTTTTTTGAGGCTTATCGCGACGAAGGGCCGGCTTGTCTGATTCTGGATATTCGTATGCCGGAAATGAGCGGCATGGATGTTCAGGCACGACTCCGAGACGCCGGTAATCATATTCCGATAATATTTATCACCGGTCATGGCGACATATCTCTTTCCGTCAAGGCGATGAAGGCCGGCGCCGCAGATTTTTTGGAAAAACCATTTCGTGATGAAGATTTACTGAATGCCGTTCGAAAAGCACTTGGTCAAGACCATCAAAGAAGGGAAAAACTTGCAGAAAATAATGAAATTATAGAACGTTTTAATTCTCTAACCCAACGCGAACGCCAAATTATGCAGATGGTCGTCAATGGTTATCCCAATAAAAACATAGCCGCTAAACTGGATATCAGCGAAAAAACCGTGGAATTTCATCGAGCACACGTTATGCAAAAAATGAAGGTGGAATCACTGGCCGATTTGGTAAGTCTAGCCGTCCGGGCGGAGCTTGAACTAGGGAATGTCCCAGGCTGACCAATGGTAAGTAACCATTAATTTATTTATCCTTTTGTCCGAAATCACTTCTAGAAGTTTTTATTTTAAAATATCAATCTTAAGTCGCATCTTGCGCCAGTACCTTAAATTTATTGAAAATCAGGGTCTTGGCGGGATAGCTTATTAGGAGATATTCGACAATGACAACGACAGCAGTTATCAGTCCTTTAACGCGAATCGAAGGCCATTTGGCGATACACACTGATGTTGAAAAGCTGGCAAGTGGCGATCTACGCATTACTTCCGCACGCTGTGAAGGGGAAATGTACCGGGGATTTGAAAAAATACTGGAAGGACGAGATCCACTGGATGCGCAACAAATTACACAGCGAATCTGCGGCGTATGTCCGATAAGTCATGGTTTGGCCTCTTGTCAAGCCCAGGAAATGGCTTATGGGATATCTCCCACCAATAATGGGCGCATTATGCAAAATTTGATTTTTGCGGCAAATTATATTCAATCACACGTTCTGCATTTTTACCACCTGGCGGCTTTGGATTTCGTCGACATTAAATCCATTTTGAAATACAACGGTTCGGATCACAAATTAAAATCGTTACGCGCCTGGGTGGAAGGCGCTCTGGCGCGAAATGACACCTTCGCGGCAGCACCCTTTTTACCCCGTTATGAAGTTGATCAGTACGTTAAATCCGATGAGGCCAATTGGGGATTGATTGCCAGCTATGTCCAGGCATTGCGTATGCGAAGTATTGCCCATGAAATGGCGGCCGTATTTGGCGCCAAACTCCCTCATAGCACAGCACTGGTTCCTTCCGGCGTCACAGAGACCGCCACCATCGAAAGAATATTGGCTTATAAAACCCGTCTGAATCAATTGGCTACTTTTATCGAAGAAACATACATACCGGATTTGGTTACAGCGGCGGGCGCTTTTCCCCAGTATTGGGATATCGGTGCAAGTTACGGCAATTATTTAAGTTACGGCGTATTTCGTCTGGAAAACACGACAGGAGAAAAAACCAGAAAATTTTTACCCGCCGGTACGATTATTAATGGTCAATGGAAGGCCCTAAATCCTTCTCAGATATTTGAATACGTTCAAAATTCGCGATTTTCTTCCAGCAGCGGCCTGCATCCCTTCAGGGGGCAAACGGAGCCTAGTCCTTCCAAAGGATATAGTTGGCTGAAGGCGCCTCGTTATGACGGAAACGTAATGGAGGTAGGCCCTCTGGCGAGAATTATGGTTGGTTATCATACGGCCGGTTTTGAATGGATCAAAAAAGAGGTTGATGCCGTCCTGGGGTCCTTGCAAATACCCGTTGAAAAAATGAATTCCGTTCTGGGCCGCCATTTATCCCGCGGACTGGAAGCCAAATGGATTGCACATCAAGCGTACAATTGGTTGGATGAATTGGAAATCGGCGGTGCTTCCGCGAAGGATTATGAGTTGCCCAAGAACGGCCAGGGATACGGTCTTACCGAAGCGCCTCGGGGAGCGTTGGGGCACTGGGTTGTAATCGATAATTATGTTATCAATCGTTATCAATGTGTCGTGCCGACAACATGGAATTGTTCTCCACGCGACGACAAAGGACAACCCGGTGCGGTTGAGAAAGCACTCGAAGGCACACTAATATCAGACGTCAAGCAACCTATTGAAGCCGGGCGCATCGTGCGTTCATTTGATCCCTGTCTTGCATGTGCAGTTCATTAAATGAGTCAATATCCCTTTACGGTATTTATATAAGGAATAATTTGATGGAAACACGGCATTTTACACGACGTGAATTCATGAAGGTTGGAACGATCCTGGCGGCGGGATTGTCATTACCGGTCGGCGCCGCCAGACTTTTCGCCGCAGGTTTGGAAAAATTAGTGAAAACCACCCGTGTTGTCTGGATTCAGGGGCAATCCTGCAGCGGCTGTTCGGTATCTCTGCTCAATAGCATGGATCCCGAACCGGTTGATCTACTAACACAAATAGTATCCCTGGTGCTTCACCAAACCATTGGCGCCGCCCAGGGAGAAACCTTCATGCAAACCTTGAACCGGGTGGCGCAGGAAGGTGATTATATCCTGGTCGTCGAAGGCAGCATTCCTTTGGAGATGCCTCAGGCCTGCGTTATCGGCGGTCGAACCCTGGAGGAAATTCTTGTTCAGTTAATCCCCAAAAGCAAATATGTGATAGCGGTGGGCACGTGTGCGGCTTTCGGCGGCATACCGGCCGCGGAGGGAAATCATACCCATGCGGGCAGCGTACGGAAATTCATGGAAAAACACCATTTCTCCGTTAAAAATTGTCTGGTGAATTGTCCCAGTTGCCCCGCCCATCCCAAGTCAGTTGTTGGCACTCTGGCATACCTGGCCGGTCACGGCTACCCTGATGTCGTTCCCGAAACGTTAACTCCAAGAATGTTTTACGGACATTCCACGCACGACGAGTGCCCCCGCTATCACTATTATGAACGAAAGTTGTTCGCCAAATATCTTGGCGATCCGGAGGGCTGTCTGTTTAAATTGGGATGCCTGGGACCGATTACCTACACGCGCTGCCCACATCGTCAGTGGAATAACGGCGTTAACTGGTGCATACGCGCTTCAGCGCCTTGCATTGGTTGCAGTTCGCCTTATTTTGCGCAAAGAAAGGATTTTCCGTTTTATCGCAAAGGTGAATTACAGCATGCCGTCAATTATACAGAAAACGAACGAAAGGGAGAAAAATAATGAAACGTCGCAAAATCAGTCTGTTAAAAAAAGTGCTTCTTATCACCCTGTGTCCCTTTATATTGTACGCCGTTGTTATTCAAATCACGAACCTTGTATTGACGCGGCGAAATTCTGATCAAGTCATACATCAATTCCAAAATTCGCTGGAGCAGATAGCGAATAATATTTCTCAGGATTACCTTACCATGAGTGAAAACGCCGCCGCGGATCTTCTTCACGAGATACGTTTGGCGGCGGGCGGTTCTCTGATGCCGGGAGAATCGGCAAAATTCGCCAATCTCGCCCGTAAACAAAACGAACTGGCTCAGATCAAGGAATTTTCCTTTTATCGCGGCGACGGCCAACTGGAAATATCCTCGAATCCGAATCCGATCCTACAGACGATTTCTTCCGAAATTCTTGACGAAGCCAAAACCACTCGCAAGATGGTGATTCGAGGAATGAAACCAGAAGATAATTCGCTGCAATTCTACCTGCCGCTGTTCGCCGATGCGGACATGATTCGCTTGCGGCCCGATTGGCATATCGGCGATCTGTACGGAGTGCTCTATACCGAATTTTCCAAAGATCGCATTAATCAGAGTATTGCCGCTCAAAATCAATCCAGTGAATCCGCCCTGGCCGAATGTCGTCGCCTGGGTGAAACCTCCTTGAAACACCTTCAGGGCATTGGTTTATTGATTATTCTGGGAATTATTGCCTTTGTCGGCTTTTTCACTCTTGTAGCCGTTTCTCGGACAGTGGTTAATCCTATACGCCGCGCCACGGAAGTTCTCGATACCGTGGCTAAAGAAATTGACATGGCGTCAACGCAAATGTCTTCCGCCTCTCAATCCCTGGCCGGAGGCACTTCCCAACAGGCATCGGGACTGGAAGAAACCTCATCCAGTCTGGAGGAAATTGCCGCTATGAGTAAAACCAATGCGGAAAATTCCGAGCAGGCCAATGCTCTTGCCCGCGATGCGCGAAAAGCAGCCGAGGAAGGCGATGCGGCCATGGAGCAAATGACTCAGGCGATTAACGCCATTCGCACCAGCGCCAATGAAACCGCCAAGATTATCCATGTTATTGACGAAATCGCCTTTCAAACCAATTTGCTGGCGCTTAACGCCGCCGTGGAAGCCGCGCGCGCCGGTGAGGCGGGAAAAGGATTTGCCGTTGTCGCTCAGGAGGTGCGTACGTTGGCGCAACGCAGCGCCCAGGCCGCACGCGACACCGCTGAATTAATCGAGCAATCCGTCACCAACGTTAAAAACGGAGTGGACATTACCACCAATGTATCCCAAATGTTGAAAGATATAACTGATGCGAACAGAAAAGTAAACAGCTTAATCGACGAAATAACAGCCGCCAGCCATGAACAGGCCCAAGGCGTGGATCAGGTCAACCAGGCAATGGATCAGATGGAAAAAATCACCCAGAAGAACGCCGCCAACGCCGAAGAAAGCGCAGGTATTGCCGAAGAATTAAATACTCAGTCCAGTAAGATGAAAACCATGGTTGGTAATATTGTCGGCTTAATTGGAGGCAGTAAAACAAAAAGCAGCGGAAAAAGCCAATAATTTCATGATTTATATGTCAACATTAACACCATGATGACCATTAGCCGGAAGGTATGATCCCCCGGGGGGGGGGAGAAAAAGTTACCTCCGTTTGTCTAACCTCGATGGATTGGGGAGCTTCATCGGATGTTTTATCCAGGTAGTTGCCATAGCCGACGATGAGGGTGGAGGCGATTAGGATAACAATCCCCAGAAAAATCCACAGGTGGGTTTGCTTGCCGGCGCCTTTCCATTCCTTGAGCAGCAGACCCCAAAGATTGCTAAAGATGATGATGAAGGCCATGTGCAGCGTCCAGCCGGCGTAACTGTATTTATCGCCGAGTTTGGATGACCCCATGCCGTAGAAGAAGAACTGCAGATACCAGATAATCCCTCCGGCGAAGGCCCAGAGGTAGTTGATCCGCAGCGCCGGCGAGGCGACGTATTCCTTGATGCTGTGGTTTTTGGCGTTGAGTAGCAGACACCAAATGGCGTTGACTGCGAAGCCGCCGGCCATAGCGAAAATATAAATAGGATTATACTTCCATAAGGGATTACCGCCAACATCGACAACCGCCTGAGCAATGGGCTTGCCCGACTGGATGGCGAACGACATGCAGGCGCTCATCAGACCGGCGAAGACCGCAACGATAAGTCCCGTCTTCAGGGCGAATTCCTTGATGGCGGCCTTTTTCTCTTCGGTTGTCATTTTTCGTTCCTTCAGGATGCCCGCATAACCGCACACGGCGATACCGATTAAACAAACAATGACGCCGGCCAGAACCGCATGACTCGACGTCGAGCTGAAAGCCTTCAAACCCTCGGCATATACGGGCGGAATAACCGTGCCAAACGCAGCGCAGAATCCCAACGCGGTGGCGTAACCCAGAGACAAACCCAGGTAGCGCATGCTCAGGCCGAAGGTGAGACCGCCGATGCCCCACAATGCGCCAAAGAAAAACGCCCAAAACATACTTGAAGCAGGAGCGGCTTCAAGGGCCTTAAAAAGAACATCCGGCGCGATCGTCAACAGGGCCATGACCGTCGGCATGATGATCCAGGAGGCAAACCCCTGGCACAGCCAGTAGGTCTCCCAGGACCAGCCTTTGACTTTTTTGTTGGGCAGATAGAAGCTCGCCGCCGCCAGACCGCCGACGGCGTGGAGGATGATACCTAACCAGACATTCATGAGTGGCTCCTGTCAATGCATAAGTTATGAGGATTGTTGCGGAAATCGAAAATCGTTTGACGCTTATGGATAAAAGCTAGATTCGTAAGCCTGATCGTACATGGCGATGATGTTCTCCGGAGGGACGCCAAACTGAATGTTATGGACGTTGTTGAAGACGTAACCGCCGCCAGGCTTGAAGATTTCCATGTTCTTGTGAACTTCTTTACGCACCACCTCGGGCGTAGCATTGGGCAGGATGTGCTGGGCGTCGATACCGCCGCCCCAGAAGACAATGTCCCTGCCAAATCGCTGCTTAAGTTCCGTCGGGTCCATGCCGTGGCAACTAATTTGCACGGGGTTGATGATGTCGATGCCGTTGTCAATGAGTTCGGGGATATAGACCGTGCAACCGCCACAGGTGTGATACCAGATTTTCGCTTTAGTCAGCGAGTGAATATGTCGCACCAATTCCTTTTGGCGCGGTTTTACGATAGACTTATAGAATGTCGGGCTAAATAAAGGACCATCCTGACCGGCCAGATCATCACCCACCATCACCACGTCAAGCAAATCACCAACTTCCGCCATAAAACCGGTGTAGTAGTCCTTCCAGAATTTCAGGATGCGATCAAGTAACGCTCCGCAGAACTCTGGATTCAAAGCGGTGTCCATATACCATTTTTCCAAACCACGCATATACCAACCAGTCTCGTAGATAACTCCGCCGATGCCGGTACTGAGAGCGTACGGCTTGTTTTTACGCAAATCGATGGCTTTTTTGCGCAAATCGATAAATCGTGATGGATCATTACCTTTAGGAAAAGGATAATCGGCAAGATCGTCGATGGCGGCGTCCGCAAGAGGGTGATGAGAGATGTCCATGTAAAGCATTTGGTCATCGGGCATGGACCACACGACCCCGAACTCATCCTTAAGATCATGCCAAATGCGACCGTTGCGTTCATTTTTCCTGACCATACCGTTAAAACCTTCAGGGGCCTTGGCGCAAATATAGCGTGTGTCGATGTGAAATCGTTCGAGCACCGTTTCACTAGGAACGGCAAGCTGCTGGACAGGATCGAGGGTTTGTATCTCCTCATTAAATCCCAAGTACTCAATCAGAGCGGCGTAAGCCCGACGATGAATTCCGGTCTGAAAACCGCCCAGGTCCAGGGGAACACGGTCGGGCTCCTCATGATTAAGAGCAGCATTAAGCCGTTGACGAGGAGTCATGGTTTCTTTCATACAGTTGCCTTCCATTTACCTTGCAATCAGCCGCGGTTTTTCAGCACTCGGGTTTCATAGTCCCTGACCTGTTCAAGCCATGCGGCCCCGATAGGCACATCGTGTTGCAGGCAATAATAATCCCAGACCGCGGCAAATGGCAAGGTTTTTAATTCCTCCAAAATTCCCAGTCGACGGGTGTAATTCCCCTGGTGTTCAATCTCTCGCAGTGTATCAGTGGGCTCCAGGAAAGCAAACAATAGGGCTTTGAGCATGGCCCGCATGCCGATAGTCCAGGCGGCAATGCGATTGATGCTGGCGTCGAAGAAGTCCAGGCCGATGTGGATGCGGCTTAATTGACCGGAGCGGATGATCTCCTGGGCGATTGCCACCAGTTCATCGTTGAGTATCACGACATGGTCGCTATCCCAGCGCACCGGGCGGCTGACATGCAGCAACACCTCGGGCACAAATTCCAGCACCGCAGAAAGTTTATCAGAGATGACTTCCGTAGGATGGAAATGCCCCGCATCCAGACACAAGAGCTTCTTGCGAGAAACAGCATAACCCAGATAAAATTCATGCGAGCCGACGGTATAACTTTCCGCGCCGATGCCAAAGAGTTTGGCTTCCACGGCATCACGTATATAGTTCTGATTAAGTGTCTCGGTAAAAATACTGTCAAGCGACTCCACCAGCCGTTGTCGGGGAGCCATGCGATCCACCGGAATATCTTTATAGCCATCAGGAATCCAGAAGTTGATTACGCTGGGATTGTTGAGTTGTTTACCTATTGCGGCGGCGATTTTTCGGCAGGCGACGCCATGGTCGATCCAGAACTTACGGATGGCCGGATCGGCGTGGCTCAGGGTAAATCCATCCGCGGACATTGGGTGAGAGAAATACGTGGGATTGAAATCCATACCCAGACCGTTTGCTTTGGCCCAGTCAATCCAGCTTTGAAAATGATCCACGGTAATCTTATCTCGATCCACGGCTTTGCCGCCGTGGTCGAGATAACAGGCGTGAAGGTTTAACCGGTGCTTACCGGGAATTAACTTCAAGGCCTGCTCAATGTCACAGCGCAATTCACCAATGGTTCGCGCTGCGCCGGGATAATTGCCCGTTGCCTGAATGCCGCCGTCGAGCTTGGCGTCCGGCCGCTCGAAACCACGAACATCATCACCCTGCCAGCAATGCATGGAGATGGCGATTCGCTTCAGCGATTTTAAGGCCGCTCTGGTATCGACGCCCCATTCGCCGTAGGATTCCTGTGCCAATTGATAGGTTTTTTCGATATTTTTAGGATTCGCCATAAAATTTATCCTTTATTTGAGTAATGCGCTGCGATATGACTCAGCCTCCCAGTCTTCGATGAATTTATACGCCCGCGATGACATGTAGCTGATGCCGCCAAAAGCCTGAGCCAATTGTTCGATCAGGGCGCCATCGTGACACATTGCCAGGGCAAGTTGTGCCCGTGTCGGTGTTGTACCCAGGCCTGCAATGATATCATCCCAGATGATAACCCGCGGCGTATATCCATGCTTTCTGATAAACTCATCAACGGACTCAGCCGTCGGCTCACCCACAAAAGGAAACGTTTTGGCGTAAACAATATGGTCCGGCGTAATCGGTCCACGAGCATAAGCAAACCGGCCGCTAAAGACCATATGGGCGAATCCGTTGTTAGCAAATATTTGTTTCATTTTTTCTTTTGCTTCCGCCAGACGATTAGCCGCAGGCATTGGATTCACAGACAAATCCAGAGAAATATCCGCCTTTTGATATTCCGTTTTGATTTTAGCTATCATATCGTCATATAGCCGGTCTACCTCTTCCGGAGTATCTTCGGCGATGATGACGCCATGGTTTTGCAGAAACATGATGGACGGTTCATGACCATGCCGCCTGGCATACTCCCCCACCGCTTGGCGCACTTCAATGCATAATGTATAACCAGGATCAATATAATCCAACCACAGCGCGTCGGGAAATAAACGTTTAACAACCTCCGCGCCATCTTTGGCGCAAGTCATGCCATTCACCAACGTGGGATGTGTATGCACCACAAAACGCGCATTGAGGGAATCATGCAATGGGGTTTCCACCGACGGCCGCAGAGAAGAAGGAGAATTAGACGCCGAGGCCATGGTTTCCCGCACCAGGGCTTCCCGAGTCGTCCAATCATTCGGAGGCGTCATCTGGTACAGTTTTTGCAACCTTCTGCGGTCAATTTGGGCAAACGAATCCGGCGTCATATCCTTAAGAAAGGCGCCGGAGGGCTTGATCCACATCACGACATTATTCTTGACCGACACATTCCCCCCACCGCCGAGAACATATGCATCCGTACCATACCGCCGGCATAATGACGTTAATTGTTGTAATAATTGCATGTTATCATCAATAGGCATAATATCCTGACCTTACAAATTTCTAATCAATACACCACACTAAATGTTCGCCGAAAACGATCCCATTGCTCGGTGCGAGTGGGGGCGAATGTTTGCGTGGGAAAAGATCGAGCAATGCACGCACGACCTTCAGCTATATTTTTAAATAAGCCATCCGTCACGGCCTGTACCAGTACATTTCCCAGAACGGTCGCCTCCACCGGCCCGGCGATAATCCGTTTGCCGGTCGCATCTGCTGTAAATTGATTCAGCAGATGATTCTGGCAGCCGCCGCCCACCACATGCACAATATCGATACTTTGATCCGTAAGTTTTTCTATTCTTGCAAGCGTTTGGCCGTATTTTACCGCCAGGCTTTCCAGAATAATTCTGATTAACTGTCCCTGATCTTCGATTTTTCCTTGGCCGGTGGTATGAAGATAGTGGTTTATCTTTTCCGGCATTTGCCCCTTGGCCATAAAAACACTTTGATCCACATCCACATAAGCTCGATAGGGCTGAGCCTGGGCCGCCATATCCGTCAGGGTGGCGTAATCCAACTCGCATCCTTCCGACAGCCATTGCTGGCGGCACTGCTGTACAGGCCACAAGCCCATGATATTTTTCAGCAGGCGAATCGTGCCTTCCACACCGCCTTCATTGGTAAAATCGTATTTAAATGACTGCGTATTAATCAACGGTTTTTCCAATTCCACCCCCATCAAACTCCAGGTTCCGCTGGACAGATACGCCCAGTTTCGTTTCTGTATCTCTACCGGCACGCCTGCAACCGCCGAGGCCGTATCATGACATCCCACTGCCACCATTGCCAGTTGCGGGCAACCGCATTCCTGAGCAATATCATTCTTCAGCTTCCCGGCGCTGGTTCCCGGCATCGCTATGGTTGGCATAATCCCGGCGGGAAGATTGAAAGTATTTAATAGTGTCTCTGACCAGGTTCCCGTATGCATATTAAGCATCTGGGAGGTGCTGGCGATAGTGTATTCAGCGGAAATGCTTCCCGTAAGATGGTGCATCAGCAAATTGGGCATGAACAACAATGTTTGCGCACGCGCCAAAACATCGAGTTGATGCCGCTGATAGGCTAAAAGCTGATAAAGCGTGTTAAAAGGCAAAAACTGAGTACCGGTATGGTTATAGATGGTTTCTCGCGAAAGTATTTCGCAGGCTTTTTCCATCATCGCTGCGTTTCTGACATCTCGGTAATGCCGGGGATTTTCCAACAATGTTCCATTCGCATCAAGCAAACCAAAATCCACGCCCCAGGTATCAATCCCCATGCTGCGGATATTGTCGCCCATGCTGACGGCTTGGCGTATGCCAAGCTTTATTTGATCAAGAAGATATGCAAAATTCCAGTGTAATGAATCGCCTTGTTCAATAACTTTGTTGGGAAATCGATGTGCTTCCTGCAAGGTGATCTGTTCATTCTCAAAGCAAGCCAGCATAACCCGGCCGCTTTCAGCGCCTAAATCAATCGCGACATAAGAACGAGCCTTCATGATGACCCTTTCCCTGGTATTGCCAGTAATTCATCTTCGGCTTGTTTGGTCCACTGTCCGTTATTGAGCCTGGCGGCGATAGCAGGATAAGCGTTGTTAAGCCGGGCCATCGTTGTCAGCGGCATATCCGCTACACTGGGATAGATAATGATTTTTCCCGCGACCGCACCATGTTCCACCGCCTTGATGCCTTCAATCGCCCCGGCCAACCCCCCCACCGCATCTACGGAAATATTGGTATCCAGTATTCCTCGGCTGACTTTATCCCAAACAATTTTCATATCCTCTAATCGTGAACCGCTGGTGCCAAACATAAAACAACGATTTTCCAAATATCTCTGCAAATTCACAGGATATTTAACGCCGACGGAAATACCCGCAAAAAGATTCAGCAATGCCCCCGGCGAAGTCAAGTCAATCGCTGATGCAACCAGAGGGGCGGATGGAGCCATAATGGTAAAGTAACTATGAGCCTCCAGTCGCGTTTGAGTGCGCGGATTTAAACACGTAAGCTTAACTCTGTGCTGCCGGGCCGGATTTTGGGCCTTTTTCTCCAGTAACATTAGTCGTTGATCATCTAAATCCGTCGCCGTAATCGAGATATTTTTTCGATGAGAACATATCGTGCGAAAAACGTGCATCTGGCCCATCGGCCCGGCGGCCCCTATGATAAGCACCTTATCCCCATCGCGCACCTCTCCGGTATCCGGGATATGTTGATAGGATTCCGCCGGATCGGCCCCTATAGTGCCGATATAACGCACTCCGGCGTAATGCACACGCCCCAGGGAGAGGGCCACGGCTTCAGAGATTTTTCCCCCTGCCAAAACTATATTTAACATACCCCCGGTCGCCAGGCGGTTATCCAGAAATTCGATAGTGTTCTTATCCGCACCAAAATAAATGATATCGTCGTAACCACCATCAGGTAACGCATCTATACTTGGGTGGCGGCAGACGGTCGCAGCAGCAAGTTCATATATTTCGGTGAACTGAGTATTCTCTCCACAAATGACGTCAATGGTAAGGGGTTGCTCACCGGTAATAAGACATTTCGCCAGGCCGCTGACGTCATATCCCATATCTGCTACAACTAAAAGCCGACCATTAGCACGCAGCTTTTTCCGCTCTGAAGTGATGTAGGAATTTTCCACACACGCCCATGGTTCGACCAGGGCAATTGCCGAAGCACTGAGCGCATCAGCAACGGGGATAAGAAAACTCTCCTGTGTCTGAGGATCGACTATAACCCGTTCATCCATGAGAACATATTGCTGCAGCGCCCCCTCGAAATTATAACCGAACGAACCATTGGAATTTTTTGTTTTTAACCAGCGGTAGTCCGTCTGCACCAAAACACGCTGGCCGACTTGATGATGACGCACCTTCTCACCGACGGCGACAATACGGCAACAGGCTTCGTGGCCGGGTACGGTTGATTTAACCCCGGGGCGATAAGAAGAAACTTCCTCAAGAATACCCCGATCAATTCCTTTCAGAATTTCGCCTTTGCGTGGGTGCTGATCGAACTGCTTCAACAATTTCAAATCAGAAAAGCAAAGCCCCACCGCCTCCACCTTGGCGACAATTTGATATGGCCCCGGCGGATAGACCGGTTTGGCTTCATTAAGCCGCAACTGCCCCGGCCCGATCAACTCCAGGGCGGTTTGTATATCGGGTAATGGCTGATGAGTTTTCATATCAATGCAACATGACCTGCCCGCCGGTAACGGCTATGGCCTGTCCGGTTTCGTAGCATTGTTCGATAAGATAATATATCGCCGTCATTACATCCTCGGCCCTGCAACCACGTTTCATGGGAACCTTTTGCTCGTATGCCCGGCGCACATCCTCAATTGTTTTCGCTCCCGGCACCTTGCCCGTACGCAGATATTGCACAAACAGACCGTTTTCGGGATCCGACCATAACGGACCATCAAAATAATTCCCCGGACAAACGGAATTAACTTTAATACCGTCTTCAATCAGTTCCAGGGCGAATGATTGCGTCAAGCCGATGCCGCCGAACTTGCCGCCTGCATAGGCGAAATTGCGATTGGAGCCTTGCAGACCCGATTTGGAATTAATCTGGATTATATCACTCATATAAGTTTCATCGACACGATGTTGCAAAGCCAGCACCGGCGCGACCGCCCGTACACAAAGATAATATCCTTTATAATTCACCGCCGTTACCAGATCAAAATCCTTTTCCGGTTGCGTTTTAACGCTTTCAGCCTTAAGCACACCCGCATTGGAGATGAGTACATCCAAACCACCGTAATAATTAATTGTCGCTGCTATAGCCTGCCGGACGGAAGTTGAATTGGTGACATCCATCGTTACCGCCAGCGAGCTGTTCTTTCCATACGCATCATTCAAGTCACTCGCCTCACGGTGTGCCTGTTCGATGTTGATATCGGTTAAAACGATATAAGCCCCCTGTGCAACCAAGGCACGAGCTATCTCCAGGCCAAATCCCTGTGCTCCACCTGTCACCAGAACAATCTTTCCGCTGACGCGTCTGGATATCGTTGAAGGATAAATAACTTCAAAAACACCCATGTCTTGAACATTAACATACTTAAATTCACAGGCAACATTTTCAACCGCCTTCGTTATAACTCGAATAACATCGTCGACCGTTGCATTTTTTGGCAAAGGAATATTCAGACTATCGCTGTTTTGCGTGGATTTATCGGCTGCCCAACGAATAATCGGATAATGGCTATCCCGCTTAAGGAGCATTCGTAATATCGGAGCGATTGTTAAAATATCCATAGAAATTTGGCTCATATAATTTACTCTCGTTTAAGGGAGCTTTCGTCGATATGCGTCAATTACCGCCGCCCCCAGACGGTAAAAATGTGCTATTCTGCTTTCAGAATCCTTAAATGACGGATTAGGTTGGCCTTGGTCATCAACAAAACCCATTTCTCCTTGTGCCCTCAGATATTGATGCGCCACGGCCACACACGTCCCTTCCCAGAAGGTGCTGCGCATCTTTTCCGGCACATCAATTCCGTTACGGCATAAAGGAAGCATGTTCGACAAGGTCATCGTATTGTGTTCCGTTCCGGCTACAACCGCAATACCCGCCTGCCGAACAGCCGTGACATACTCACAGAGAACTTCTGGTGAATTACGTAACGTAATAAACTCAGCCATGAAATAGTAATGATCGCGCAAATTCTTAACCAACGTCGCCGGTGTTGCTTCATATTCACAATGTGGCGTAGTACCATCGGCCAGAACCGGATAACAGGCAATGCCGCCGAGATGATGGATAAGCTCTCTTGCCTGGGCGAGATTAACAAATGTTTCCTCGACATAGCAGGGCTTGCCGACTTTCATAAGATGGGATCGTATCGCCTGTTGGCATCCCGACGCGTCCTCTGCATCAATAACCAACACAGCGGAGAACATATTATTAAATTTCTTTATTCGTGCTTCAGCTTCAACGCATTCAAAAAAGGCTTCCTGAAAAGCTTGAGCAATGTGCCGTTCCTGCAAAACAATCGTTCCTGCGTCACAACCATAACGTTGGGCTAGTTGTTGCCGAAGCGCCACATCGTCAAGATTTGTCTCGACGCCATGCTTTGTAAACACAATAGCTATTTTCGCAACCATCGCCGCCATCCGCCGCTGGTCGTTTTCGCGAATCAAGCGCAAGATGTGTTGCGCCCGGGGAGACGGTAAATCAAATCGCGTAATTCCCTTGCCGCCAATGTAGTATTTTCCCGGATTGCCGGGATCGTTTACCCGAACGCCTTGAACCTTAAAATCTTTATCCAAAGCGATAATTTCTGTATTAAAAAGGGGGAAAATACCTTTTTTCTGCGCTGCCTGAGAGAAACGCTTATAAACGCTGTAGTCATAATAATTATCCACCCCCAAAACCAACAACTCACACTGAGCCGCCAGATCGACGGCCTGTTCGACAGAATCAAACGCCGAATAGTTAGGTGGCAGATGAACATGAGTATTGACTAATCCTGGTCCGCCGACAACTGCCGTATCCTGCACATCCTCCAGCTTGGTCAGAAAATCCGTGGATTTTGCCACTTTGACAGTCACCGCACTTCAACCAAAGAAAATGGATTTTCCAGCGATTCTTTTACCGCCTGAAGAAATTGCGCCGCTACAACGCCGTCAATCACACGATGATCAGCACTAAGCACCAACGTCATGGCTTTACTGACAACAATACTCCCATTCACAACTTTGAAATAATCACGGATGCTCCCCACAGCCAGAATCGCTGATTCTGGCGGATTGATAATCGCGGAAAACTCCTCCACGCCGAACATACCCAGATTGGTAATCGTGAATATTCCTTGCCCGACGTTTTCCAGCCGGCCGTTGCGGGCGTTCTCCACTAATCCCCTGCTTGCTTCAGATAATTCCTTGAGTGACAGCTTGTCTGCATGCATCAGAACCGGAACGGTTAATCCCTCGTCCGTTCCCACTGCTATACCGATGTTCACATCTGAAAACGCCACTAATTGATTGTCGCGATATTGCTGTAGAAATGCAGGAAATCTCTTTAATGCCCGGGCGCAACTCAGCACAATAAAATCGTTCACTGTACAGCGGAACTGCTCTTTAACCTGACGATATAGATTAAAAAAAGCCTCGGCATTAACCGTGCATTTCGCGTAAAAATGAGGAATATTCTGCTTGGAATAGAGCAAATTCTGTGCAATTGCCTTACGCATTCTGCTGAGCAAAACCGGTTGCAATTCACCTGTTTCTGCCGGGACATAAGCCTCAATATCGGCCGTGACAATCCGCCCTCCCGGCCCGGAACCCCTGCCTATCCCCGATAGATCGATGTTTCTCTTCTGTGCTAATCGCCGTGCCGCCGGTGATACGCGAATTCGCATATCACCATCAACCATTGTCGTTTGTGATGGTTGGGGTGAGGATACCCTGGCTTGCATTGTTGAATTTTCCGCAATGGCCTGAGCCGGTTTTTCTTCGGAACTTGACCCGGCCAGATAAGCATCCACATCCGCATCATTTTCCGCCAAATATGCCACCGGGGACTTCACATTAACCGTTTGACCCGCCTGCACGATTATCCGCGCCAATCGGCCTGCATCGGTCGCTTCGACGTTCATGGTCGCCTTATCGGTTTCAA
>JAFGBA010000263.1 GCA_016933395.1 Sedimentisphaerales bacterium
CGAGAGACTTCCTGCAGAAAGTCTCCCGGAAGCGAGCATAACACATAGCAATTTTGTCTCCGTCAGTTAGCAATCAATCCTTTTTACACTTATTGAATTTGGTTTTCATAATCCGTCATATCGGTATATCCAATCGTACCGCTCATATACTTTCAAAAATCACTGGAAAGAAAGTCCTCCCCGCTATAGGAAAGCGGGGAGGGTTTCTACGCAACATTACTACGCCTTCGTATTAAGGAGTAGGCTGAACACTGGTATCTTCAAGCCACTTCGAGGCGAACAAAGCAAAATCGTTCAGATTGACGATACAGTCACCGTCGAAGTCATACGCCTGCGGAGTCGGACACACGCCTGTGCCTGTGGCGTCCGCGTACGTCTGTGCGATCGTAGCGGCATCCAAAGCATAGTTGTAGATTTCTACATCGTCGTATATTCCGGTGCAGGTTTCTCCCGTCTGGACAACCAGATGGTCATAATCCTCCCAAATCGCTCGACCGGCAATACCGACCGGCACCGGCACGGCGTCAATCGTTCCGACGGTCTCATAGCCATCGCTGAGAATCTCCGGACGATCCTCTCTATAAGTCAAGCTGGCCACCGCACCATCAATATACACTTTTTTGAATGAGCCGTCGAAGGTGCCGACAATATAGTGCCACTGGCCGTCATAAACCGGCCGGTTGGCCGGATGCTGGCTAATTTTGCCACCGTCCCATGGCCCCCACGTGGTAAAGCAGGGCCGTTCATGCTCATCTTCGCCTTGAGCATCAAAGCCACAGTTCCGCAACTGCCAGCCGCCCCATTCACCATCATGCGAGACATACGGCCTCCAGGCATCCTGATTTGTCAGTTTTATCCAAACGGCGACGGTCATCCCAGAGTTACAGATATCAAAATAAGCTGTATCATTAGGATCAGTAAGAAGCATTTGTCCTACTGCATCAAACACCATGGCGGCAGAGCCGTTAAAGCTTGCTCCGGCAGTAATTTGAGGAGTTCCATATATATTGGTCGTTGGGCTGCCGGCAGCCTTGCTTTGATAGCTGCTATCCTCAAAATCCCAGTAAGCGATTCTTCGCTTAAGCAGCAATGTCGCCATGTCGGAACTAACCGGTGTGGCCGAAGCATTGTTTACGACACAATAATATTCGCCTTCATCAGCAGCTTCCGTGTTGGCTATCGAAAGCGTATCCGTATCGGTTCCGGAAATGTCGCCGCCGTCTTCAAGTTCAGTGTCGTTTACACCGTCAACGTACTTATACCACTGATATATTGGCGGGGTGGCCGATTCGACCGTGATACTGAAGATCGCCGTAGCACCCTCATAGATAAACAGATCATCAGGCTGATCGGTTATAACCGGTATGGACAATTTTTCAAAAGTCCAGACCAAGCCGGTAATTACGGACATATCGCTAAGAACCTCGTCCACACGCCAGGAATGTTCTCCGTCCGCCACCGAAATCGGACCATGCTCCGCCCGTGAGCCGGTATTGGCAATATCGACTACCCAATATAGATTGGGATCGGTTGGATCGCTAAAGTCTGTCGTATAAAGTTTGTGGGTCGTAACGGACGGATTTGGTGACTCGGGATCACTTGGATCACGGGCCGGATCCCAACTTAGCGTTACATCACTCGTAACTATAATATCATCGTCCGCCGGATCAGGATTTTCAGCTTTGTACTGCACTTGCTCAAAGGTGGTGGCCACAATCAAATTGTCCCACTTGCAAGAACCCGTTGACGAAAGCCCAAGCCCGCTGTTCCAGTTACCGCTGTCATAGCCGGTCAATATGGCGTCCGCGGTATTGTCCCCCGCGCCATTGTCATAATCATTGTTATCCGGATTAACCCATAATCTCAACTGATCACCGTTATAATCAACCGCGCAAACCAAATGGTACGCTTGATCCTCAACCACCGAAATTGATGTATACGCCGGGGTATAAGGGTTACCGTCATGGTTGGCCGTAATGCCGAAATACGCTTGCCCGCTGACCTTGCCGAAGAAAACACGCTCCCAAACAAAGTTATAGCCGCGGATGCCAAACTCATCCTGAGTATCCAGCGCGGTCACGTCGACACTGTAATAAAAAAGTCCTGCGCCCGTAAATGATGCTTCCCATTCCTCTTTCCCATAGGCGCGCATGGCGCGGCCATTGGTTGTATAGAGCGCCTGACTACTTACATCGCGAGTGCCCGAATTAATATTTCCAAAATAGCTCCAGCCCCAGGGAGCCATTCCTAAACTATTGGTTTGGGTTTGAGTGGCATAGTGCCAGGCCCACCCCGTACCGCCGTTTGCATTGTCGATCTGGCCGTCGGAATAATCAAATTTATCAATACCGACCACCACGGCCTCCGCCGCCGCACACAAAAAAGCGATAGCCAGTAATCCAAAAAGTGCCTTTTTCATTTTTATTCTCCTTGCATTGAATTAGAAGAGAAAACAACTTCTCCAACAAAGACCACTCCGAAACTTCAGTTACTCATAACCATCCTCCATTTACCGCAATAACATCGCCTTTCTATGGTTGCGGCTCCCAATAGAAAAACGTTCGAATAAGCAAAATAAACGCATGTCGGCGGCGGTTAATGGCGAACGTCTAAATCAAGCTTCGGATTAACAAATACCGCCCAGTTAAAAGATATATCGCCATCCCCATCCGTTACCGCCAGCGAAATAAACCCATCGCTTAACTCCAGCGGCACTTCGATATCAAATCCGCCGTCGCTCATCCGTATTAATTTGCGCAGCCGAACCTCGTTGTCCGCCAAAATCCAAAATTCCGACACAGGGTCAACCTTTGTAAATTGGGCTATCGTCTGCGACAGGCCGGCCCGCGCATGGAATCGCACCGGCATAAGAGCGGGATACGTCCGCCGGATTTGTTCCAGATTAAACGTAATGCCTAAATTGGGATGAATGGTCAGCGCCGAAACGGAATCGCTATCCAATCTCCGGCCGTCCAGCACCAGCCTATGATATGGAACGCCGTCGCCTTTATGCCATGCTCCGTTTGATATATAACCCCAAAAATAACCGCTGGTAAGGGGAAACTGATCGAACGTTAGTCCTGTCGAGGCAATCTGAGTCGGATGATTTCCAATACCCGGAATAAAAACGCCATCCACAAAACTAAATTCGGAGGTGTGTACAAATTGTTGTGATGTTTTCAAATGGATGTCATCCAATGTATCCCGCCTGGCGCCTGTAAGAAGATCAATACCTGCGTCGGGAATACCGGCACCAAAACCGTTGCCGCCGCCGACAATATCCGCCAGGTCGAGAACTCGGGCGGGAACATAAGCCATATTTTCCTGTGGCATTTGGCGAATAAACGCCATCGGCTGAGCGGGTTTTGATCCTATATGAATATTGCCTTCGCGGGTAAATGTGCTCATCTGACCTTTTTGCAAGTGGTATGGTGTTTGACTGCGGCCGTAAGGTTTCAGTTCCCAAAGTTCCACCTGCCCATCGAGAACATGCGCTTCCGACAATCCTTCGGCCGAAGCGATGACGCCAAATTCCGTCCCCAAATCGACAATACTGCACCCGGGGGCCTCCACGGTGAAGCCATGCCCTTTGGGAGTCACCTTGGCGCATAAACGCCCCTGCTTCAGTTTCATTTTGCTTGACGACAGGAAATTAAATTCGCAGGGCGCCTCCAAAATCACCTCGGTGCCGTGTTCAAATTTAACTTTTACCAGACCTTCCTGCAACCATAGGGGCTTATCGTCCGCATAAAGCCAGTTCCCTTCTTCGTAGGGGATTTCCATATTCCCCCATTTGGCGTTGATGCTTTCCGCCACCGTAGCAACGACTTCAGGTTTTGATCTTTCTTGTTTTAACAGCGAATCCATATAAACCAGTACAAGAAAAAACAAGACGAAGACGGCTGCTTTCGTTAGAAAAGAATAAACGGATTTTCGGGTGGGTCGCTTGTAAATGCTACGTCTCACTTCATCCGCTACAATACTATTCTCATCTTTCCGGGACGCTTCCCGGGCGGCCAGATCCTTCTCGATTATTTCCCAAAACACCGTATCTGACGGATCCAGCGAACACGTTGAATCCAAAGCTGTTCTAATATCGATACCGCGCTGCTTGAGGCCTCCGCAGATAGTAATTAGCTCCACGTAATACTTTTGCAACTCGACATTATGATATAATATCTGATCAAGCCGCTCAAAACGCTCCGGACTTATGGAACCGTCCACCAGGTCGATGACCAACTCACATAATTCCATATTAGGGGCGGATGAATGGCTCATAAAACCTCCTCCGCCACCATATTCCGGCGAACGCAACGCAAAAGAATATCATGTATCCGGGCAAAATTCCTACAAACCGTATGCACTGTAACCCCGATGCGCTGGGCAATTTTCTTTTGCGTCATGTTTTCTTCGTAACGCAATTGTAAAAATTGTTGGTCCCGCAATCCCAGCTTCGCCAGACAACGCTGCAGCAGCTTTAACCGTTTGTCGATATCTTTATGATGATTTTCCACCATCTGCAAAACAGCCTGTTCTGTTTCCGGATGAAATTCCAGCCGCTGATTTCGCATTTTTCTTTTTAAAGCCAAACATTTTAGTTGAGCAATACGAATGCCCCAGGCGACAAAATCCGTCCCCGGACGAAATTCATCGAATTTCTGCCACATCATCGCGGATGTTTCCTGCATAACGTCATCGGCATCGGAAAAATTATGAAGAGACGTGATGATATATGCATAAATCCGCTGATTATTAGGTATCATTAAACGGAGAAACTCCTCCGTTCTTGAACTTCCGGCTCTTGAGTTATCAGACGGATGACGTCCACTATCCATATCTACGCCCTATGGAAAAAATCAAACCTCTATAAGGAAATGTCGGCTATATCTGAAAAATTAGCGCGGTTTCCGACGCCTTTGGATGAAGATATTTTGAAAATAGAATTTAACTAATTGCAAAATATGAAGATATAGACAAATTCCCCCGGGGGTAAAAACTTTCAACGTCCGATAATATTGGAAGATGCATTGAAACTTCTGACTGCGTAATAAATTTTTAACTTATTGTAAAATAAATACTTATTCCCCCCATTCAATATATATCACTATAAATCTCTTTACTTCTTCGCCGCTTGTTCTTCATCGCGGAGAAGCTTGTATTCGATACTGTCAACCAGCGCCTTCCAAAGACTTAAATACCAATAAGCCATTCACATAATCCGAATACTTGTGTCTCATTCGTCAGATTGGCCGCCCAGGTAAGCTCCCCGCGTTTAAGCTGATCCCATATTTCTTTGGCCATGGCGTTTTCTATCGCAGCTCCCACAAAAAAAGTGCGCGGTTTTTCTTTGTTTCTGGCGAAAGCCTTTCTTATCCTTTGCAAAGCTGTATTCGCTGTTTTCCAATGTTCATCCGCCCCGGCCGGATCAAAGCCGCCTTTTAGTTCACCCAGAGCCAAATATAATTCTTCACGAGAAATTACTTTTTTCTGTTCCGCACATCGATTCCCCAATTCCTCGTGGTGAATGTTCAACAGACACATATCGACATTTTTAGATACTTTAGGAACTGTAATGTTAAACAATAATATCCGGTTTCCCTTTGCGTTTCTCCAACTTATGCCCTTAAGATTATTTTCCATATCGGATACGTCCCCGGCGTCTTTAATCCATGTTTTCGTCCCGGCGTGAAGCCAAGCATAATCCATTTTATGAATGGATAACATCGATATGATGCTGCGTGCAAATTTCCGTTCCCCAAGAACTCCGGCAATATTCCTCATCATTCCCCCTAATGCATCTCCGCGGGTTAAAAGAAAACGATACACCAGTTCATCAACAAACTTTAGCCCCGCCGGTTTAAGAAAATCATTTATAAACGCCTTTAACGCTTTGCCCTTGTCGCTATCCGCCAAATGCGTTAATGCCTTATCCGACAACCCAGCCGCTGTTAACAAAGCGCTGCGCAATGATTTCCGGCTCAACAGGTCTTCTGCTGATTTTAGATTCATGACGGACGCTCGCAGCGCTTTCGCTTCTTCAATAAAAGGCGTTGCCTTGCGGTTTTTTTCCAAAGCGATCTCAATAAAACCCGCTCTTGTCGCCTCGTAAGGAGTAACAAG
>JAFGBA010000031.1 GCA_016933395.1 Sedimentisphaerales bacterium
ACAAGGACAAAGTTTGCGAAAAATGCGGGGAAAAAGAATGCAAGTGCGAAAAACCTGCGTGTGGCGGTTCCTGCTGCCCCAAGAAGCCCGCACCCGAAAAACCCGATGACAACAAAGATTAACCTCAACGTTTTATGTCGTTAAAAAGATGGCTGCCGCGGCACGTGCCGAAAAATGTGCGGCCGCGGATTCAGATCCAAGGAAAAGCCCGGTGTAAAAGTCGGGCTTTTTTTTGTTTTGAGGGAATTTAAATCCACCTTGAATTAGGTGATGGGGTAAAGTATATTCCCGTTTTTACGGGAATATGACATGTTATTGACGATTTCGACAACCTATACGCCAGCAACCGAGTTGGGGTATCTACTACATAAGAATCCCGCCAAGAGCCAAGCGTTCGAACTCAGCTTCGGGCGAGCGCATATGTTTTATCCGGAAGTATCGGAACAAAAATGCACGGCGGCGCTATTGTTGGAGGTGGACCCGGTTGGTATGGTGCGAGGCCAGCGACGGTTTCGGGACGGCCTTCTTGATCAGTATGTCAATGATCGACCTTTTGTGGCGTCGAGTTTTCTCAGCGTCGCCATCGCTAAAGTGTTAGGGACGGCCTTGGGCGGACGCTGCAAGGACCGGCCTGAACTGGTCAAAAAGCCTTTACCGCTGACGGCGAAAATCAGCGTATTGCCATGCCGCAAGGGGGAAAGTTTTCTGGAAGATATTTTCGAGCCGCTGGGTTATACCGTCAAAGCCAAACAGCATCCTCTCGATGAAAATTTCCCTGAATGGGGCGAGAGTCCCTATTACACAGTGGAACTGAGCCAGGACATCACCTTGAGCTCATTATTGACGCATTTGTACGTTCTGGTTCCGGTGTTTGACCATCATAAGCATTATTATGTCGGTCGGGCGGAGATGGAAAATTTGTTGGCCAAGGGGACGGGTTGGCTGGCAACGCACCCGCAAAGGGAAGCGATTACGTATCGATTCCTCAAACATGCACCGAGTTTCGCCCGGCAGGCGTTGGCGCAATTGGCCCAGGACCAAGAACCCGCCGCTGACGATGCGGATGAAACGGCCGTAACGCCGGAAGATGAATTGGAGACGCCGTTGCGGTTAAACGACCAGCGTTTGGGAGCGGTGCTGGCCGGGCTAAAAGCAGGCGGCGCTCAGCGTGTTCTGGATTTAGGGTGCGGCGACGGAAAACTGCTGCGATTGTTGATGAAGGAGAAGCAGTTTACCCAAATCTTCGGGATGGATGTCTCCATTCGGTCATTGGAAGTAGCGCAGGACAAGTTGCGACTGGACAGGTTGCCGCGTCATCAGCAGGACCGCGTAAGACTGCTACATGGTTCATTGATGTATCGTGATAAACGACTAGAAGGCTTTGACGCAGCGGCGGTGGTGGAGGTCATTGAACATCTCGATCCACCGCGGTTAAAGGCGTTTGAGCGGGTGTTGTTTGAGTTCGCACGGCCGAATACGATTGTACTGACCACACCCAACCGAGAGTATAACGTTCTGTTTGCCAATTTAAAAGAGGAAGCGTTGCGGCACGGCGACCACCGGTTCGAATGGACGCGGGCCGAGTTTCAGGCGTGGGCTGAGAGCATGGCAAATTCATATGGCTACGCCGTGCGTTTTTTACCAGTAGGTTCGGAAGATGCAGCGTATGGAGCGCCGACGCAAATGGCGATATTTTCACTTTTAAACAGCGGGGAGAATTAACGTGGAAATATCAATTCCAAAACTATCTTTGGTGGTGCTGATCGGACCGTCCGGGTCGGGCAAGAGCACGTTCGCCCGCAAGCATTTTCTACCGACGGAAGTTTTGTCATCAGACATCTGTCGAGGATGGGTCAGTGATGAAGAAAATAATCAGGAGGCCACGAACGACGCCTTTGAAATCCTTCATGCCGTGGCGTCGAAACGGCTGGCGGCGGGTCGATTGACGGTGGTGGACGCCACCAACGTGCAGCCGGACGCCCGCAAGCCGCTGGTGGCGTTGGCGCGGGCTTATCATTGCCTGCCGGTGGCCATTGTGTTTGATTTGCCGGAGAAACTCTGCCAGGAGCGCAATCGCGAGCGAGCGGACAGGAATTTTGGGCCGCATGTCATTCGCCAGCAACGCTCTCAATTGCGCAGAGGATTGCGCGGATTACGACGCGAAGGATTTCGGCATATATTTATCTTCAATGAACCCGAGCAAATTGAATCGGCGACTATCGAACGGGTTTCGCTTTGGAACGACAAGCGCGAAGAGCACGGCCCGTTTGACATGATCGGCGATGTGCACGGCTGCTGCGATGAGTTAGAAGCATTGTTCAAAGAATTGGGGTACGAACCGGTTACGTTAGAACAAAATGACAACGTATGGGGTAATCAATCCTATCGCCATCCGGAGGGGCGGCAAGCCGTATTTCTTGGCGATCTGGTGGATCGGGGGCCGCGGATACTCGACACGCTGCGACTGGTGCGTAATATGGTTACATCGGGAGCGGCATTATGCGTGCCGGGCAATCATGACATGAAATTCATGCGCAAGCTTATGGGCAAAGACGTTCAGATTACCCATGGCCTGGCGGAATCGCTGGCCGAATGTGAGGCCCTGGCCCCGGAACTGCGCAAGCCAACCGAGGAAGCAATTCGAGATTTTCTGGATGGCTTGGTGAGTCATTATGTCCTTGACGATGGCCGTCTGGTCGTGGCCCATGCAGGGATGCCGCAGGAGATGCAAGGACGCGGGTCGGGCAAGGTGCGGGACTTCGCGTTGTACGGCGAAACCACGGGTGAGACGGACGAGTTTGGCCTGCCGGTTCGGTTCAACTGGGCGGCGGACTATCGCGGGCCTGCGCTGGTGGTGTACGGCCATACGCCTGTACCGCAGCCGGATTGGCTTAATCGAACGGTGAATATTGATACCGGGTGTATTTATGGCGGCAGTCTGACGGCCTTACGCTATCCGGAAAAGGAATTCGTATCCGTACCGGCAGCGCGGATTTATTGCGAATCGAAAAAACCGTTTTTGGCCATGGATGGTCAAGGATTGGGCTTATCCGCTCAGCAGCAATATGATGATGTACTCGACGCCGAAGATGTTATCGGCAAACGCATTGTCACCACCCGATTGCGGGGGAGTGTTACGATTCGCCCGGAAAACGCCGCAGCTGCACTGGAGGTGATGAGCCGGTTCGCGGCGAATCCCAAGTGGCTGATTTATCTGCCGCCGACCATGTCGCCGTGCGAGACCAGTGAGATGGAAGGTTTCCTGGAACATCCCACTGAAGCGTTTGGCCATTACCGGAGTGTCGGCATGCCGCAAGTGATATGCCAACAAAAACATATGGGCAGTCGGGCGGTGGTGATTGTGTGCCGAGACGCTACCGCAGCAAAGCGGCGGTTTGGCATTGAGCAGCCGGAAACGGGTATCGTCTATACCCGAACGGGGCGGCGATTCTTCGATGATTCGGTGTTGGAAGAAGCTTTCCTGGCGCGGGTGCGAGGGGCGTTTGATAAGGCCGGGTTCTGGGACCGTTTTGAGACGGATTGGGTATGTTTGGATTGCGAACTGATGCCCTGGTCGGTTAAAGCGCAAGAATTGCTCAAGCAGCAATATGGCGCGGTGGGCGCTGCCGGTCGTGCGGCACTGCCTGATGTAGCGGCAGCGCTAAAACAGGCAAGCGAACAATCGAGTGCCCATCCTGAGTTTCAACAGAAAATCTTGTTATTACAGGAAACCTTCAGCCGACAACTCGAAAATATCGAAAAATTCGTAGCGGCTTACCGAGTATATTGCTGGTCGGTTAATTCATTGGATGATTTGAAACTCGCGCCGTTTCACATCATGGCGACGGAAGGCAAAGTGCATGTTGATCAGGACCACCTCTGGCACATGCAGACTTTGGCGGAGCTTTGCGGGCATGATGAGTTGTTGTTGGCGACGCCGTTTTTGACCGTGGACGTAACCGGCCCGGCTAGCCTGGAAAAAGGAATTGCATGGTGGCGCGAGTTGACCGACGCCGGCGGCGAAGGGATGGTGGTCAAGCCGTTACCTTTTGTCGCCAAAGGCAAACGGGGCCTGGTGCAACCGGCGATAAAATGCCGCGGGCTAGAGTATCTGCGAATTATCTATGGACCGGACTATACGGACGCCCGTCATCTCGAAAGATTGCGCAATCGCAGTCTGGCCGCGAAGCGTTCACTGGCTCTGCGTGAATTTTCGCTGGGAATCGAAGCCCTGGAGCGATTTTGCCGACAGGAGCCTTTACGACGCGTGCATGAATGTGTATTTGGCGTGCTGGCGATGGAGAGCGAGCCGGTGGACCCGCGCCTTTAGCTAAAACTCAACACAATATACGGAATAGTATTACAGCTTACGCTGGGTATTATGCTTGCCTGATATGACTATTTGCCGTATGCTGAGGGTGGACTAACTTTTTTTGGATGAAAGGTGCGATTATGACGTTGTTGCGGGTGGAATATCCTTCCTCGGCG
>JAFGBA010000264.1 GCA_016933395.1 Sedimentisphaerales bacterium
GAGGAGGAGGAGGAGGAAGAAGAACGCCCAAGGTACGGCTTTTTCGCCGCCGAGGAAGATGAATAAAACTTTAATACCTCACTTGTACATCCCCTATATTAGACAAGACACCCATAAGGCCGGATGCCATGAATCGTTTATATATTATTACCATAATCACTTCATCAACTGAAAAATAATCGATATCCTAAGGGGAAGTACGGAGCGCATCGTCGGATACAGCAATGCCTAACTCCCCCCGCTGTAAATCATCTATCTTGGAAAACGTCTGCAAACGTCGCACCAGTTGCCGCACCGCTTTTTCTAGCGTATTGCGCGCATTATCCTTGGCCTGCCGGGCTGTTTGTTCCATCTGTTGGGCGGTTTTATAATCCGCCAGCTTCGACGTGAAATCCACATAGGCGTTCGCCACCGGGTCCAAATCGACAACATCGATACCCAACTCCGCGAGATGGTTGCCGGCATAAATCACAAAATTCGTTACCCATGACTGAAAATCATTATCGCTGCGTGGTAGATAATCCGCCATATCAATCCTTTCCTTAAGTCAGTGATTGCCAACCCGTTTTATTCTTTCCTGCGCAAAAACCAAACACCAACATCGTCTTGCCAAATGATCGGACGTTGCGGCAAAATACACATTCGCCACAAATACAACCCGACGTACAGGCATTACGCTGCTATTGAATTTCCGGTTTAATCCGTCCCGACTATTTTGCCCACGCCCCCGTTCCCCGGGGACGAGAGTAATTTAAAACGTAAGTGTAAAGCTGTCAACGACAATTTCGAAAAATTAGCAAAAAATGCTTTAATTATGAATTGTATTAAAAACCCGGATTAAATCAGCCTCGGGCTATGATTTCCACGAAAGAGGAATTCCCGTTTTATTTTCCAGACGCCCAATCACCTGTAGTCAGAGCAAGCTCCCTCGGGCATGACCACTCGATTCGCTGCCTTTGTACGTCCCATAATACGCCATTTATAAAAAGAAATAGTATATATCTGCGATATGGGAGGAGAAAATTCGGTTGCCGGCGGAAAAACGCATATTCGGGTCAATTGGTTCTTTGATATATCCGATAGGATTTCGGGTAACTTAAGTTCTCCCAAACAATTACATTATAGTAATAATGTCTGAAAAATTATGGGCTTAAAGTTAACGGTTGGAAAAAATGGATTTGATTTATAATTATACCTTAATACATCGTACAAAATGGGGGTGTATATTCAGGCGTATAAATATTTGGATATTTCTGTTTGTATGCCTGACGACAATTTCCCTCAGCGCTGTGCAGCCGGATGATGCAATCGATCCGAATACAACGACATTCGAGAATTGGAACATTCTGACGACGCTTTCGCCGCAGGATTCACCGGAACAGTTGTTATTTATGGATATTCCTATCGTTGTGACGGCCTCGAAATACGATCAGGCCGCCAATCAAGCGCCTGCCTATGCAACCGTGGTAACGGCGACCGAAATTCGTCGTTTTGGCTATCAAACACTGGCGGATATCCTCCGCAGTGTGCCCGGCCTATATACAACCTATGACCGTAATTATAGTTATGTGGGCGTGAATGGCTTCTGTTACGGAGGGGACTACAATACGCGCATACTATTTCTGGTCGACGGCCATCGCCTCAACGAAGGCGTTGGCGACACCCTAACCATCGGAACGGAATTCCTGGTTGACGTCGATAACATCGAACGCGTTGAAGTAATTCGCGGGCCAGGCTCATCGCTCTATGGCAGCAACGCCGTCATGGCGGTGATTAACGTCATCACCAAGACCGGCGATAAGGATAACGGCGGTCAGATTATGGCCCAGCGCGCCAGCCACGACACCACCAAAGGCCGACTGACGTGGGGACGGCCGCTAACTCCGGATATCAACATATATTTGTCCGGCACGCGCTATTCCAGCAACGGTCAGTCTCATTATTATCCTGAATACAACGATCCGGCCACTCTTTACGGTCGGGTGCGCCACGACGAGGATCGCTATTACACCTTGTTCGGCAAGCTTAATTGGAGTGATGCGAGTCTGGTGGTGGCGCATAACACCCGCGATAAGAATGTGCCCACGGGCGCGTGGGAAACTGTTTTTGGCGATCCGCACAACATGACCCGCGATTATTTCACTCTGGTGGGATTGACATATCAACACGAGGTGTCCGAAGAATTCTCCATAAAGGCTTCGGCCACCTATAATCACATGACCTACTACGGAGGCTATACCTACGATTACGCCGAAGAAGAGGACGAGGAGCCTTATCTGGTCGTCAATAAAGACTATAGTAAAGCCCGCCGCTGGACCGGAGAAATACAGTGCCTGCATCAGTTAACGCCCCAACAAAAGCTGACCTACGGCATTGAATGGCATTATAATCAGCGTCAGGATCAGTTCAATTATGATGAAGAAGTGTATCTATACGAGCGACATCATTCCAATGCTTACGGTCTGTATGTGCAGGATGAATTTAACTTGACTGACCGGTTGTCGTTTATCACCGGCTTGCGCTTCGATGAGTTTGAAGACTCGCAATCCACGCTCAACCCGCGCCTGGCGGCGATATGGAACTTTACTGATGAATCCACCTTAAAACTGCTTTATGGCACGGCTTTTCGCGCTCCGAATATGTATGAATTGTTGGCCAATGATGGCGGTTATTCACACAAAGCGCCGCAAGGGCTGGACCCGGAAACCATAACTACCTGCGAAGCCGTTCTGGAACATCGGTTTAATAAAAACTGGCGCGGCCTGGTTAGTCTGTTTCGTTATAAGATCGATGATTTAATTCTGCATCAGATCGATCCTGCTGATGAATTGCTTGTCTTCGCCAATATCGGCTCCGTGAAAGCTCAGGGTGTTACTTGTGAGTTGCATGGTCGGCTGGCGGAGACTATCAAGACGTCAGTGTCCTATAGCTATGTAGACGCCCGTGATGGCGACACCGACCGTTGGCTGGCCAATTCACCCCATAACATGATCAAAGCCAAAGTAATGATGCCCCTTATCAACGATCGTTGTTATCTTGCGGCCGAAACCCGTTATGACGGCAAACGGCGAACCCTCGCCGAAAACGCCACGGACGACGCGATAATTACCGATCTGACGCTAACCTTTGATTCGCTGATTGACGGATTGGATCTGACCGGCGGCGTGCGGAATCTCTTTAATGTTTCCTACGCCCATCCCGGTTCGGGCGAACATATTCAAGACCAGATTCGTCAGGACGGCGTATCTTACTTCCTCCGCCTTACCTATCGTTTCTAAACGGTAAACGTCCGCGGTTTACTTTGCATCAACAGGGATTTTTCATCTCGCGACGCCCGACGGCGTCCTACAGCATATCTCGTCCGTCGCAGGATTCTTTCAAAGTCATAATGCCCAGTTTCCAGGTTCGGTCGGCATAGGGACCGTTTGCATCCTTTTTGAGCATTCCCTGGATGATCCACCGACAGCCTTTCGGTTCGTATTCCAGCCGCTGATCGTAGCCGGCGCGAATCAATTCACCGTGAGAAACCATATCCGTCCATTTCTCTCCCTGACCAATGAATCGAAGCTGTTCGACTCCGGCATAACGGTCGGTTGCCTTTTTCCAGGGTCCCAGAAGATTCTTTGCGGTGGCGAGTCCGAAGGAGCGCATTTCATCTTTATTTATTTCATAAATCAGATGATATTTTTCTTGCCCTTTGACTTTATAGATATGAACGGCTTCATGAATGCCGCTGAAGGCTTTTTGGCTTTCACCCCAACCTTTGGGAAACTGATCGAGGCTTGTGGTTCTGACCATGACGTCTTTGTGCGCCTGGGTGTAGAACAAATATGCCTTTGTTTCATCGCAAATAATCCAAAAATCAATCCATTTGGCCTTGCTGTCCTTTTCAATAAGAGACTGGGGCCTGCTCCATGAATTCGGGTCTGCAATGGTCATCGTCGTGGAATAGGCGGGCTGATAGTTGGCGTCCAAAGTCTGAAATATCAGGTACCATTTACCCTGCGGAGCAAAATAAAAAACCTGCGGCGCACAACCATAGCGGCTTTCTCCCCTGATATTCCTCAATTTATACCTCGGCGCTCTTTGGATATCCGCCAGATCCTTTGCTGACACGTAACCGGTGGTATATTCATCTTGACTTCGCGCGGTATAAAATATATGCCACGCTCCCTCGGAGAATACGATGGTCGGATCTTTCACCGCCACTTCATCGAATGCTCCTTTGGGGCCGGGGAGTAACACAGGATCACTAACGGTCCATTGATAATTGGCGTTTTCCTCCGCTACAGCGCCGGTGGATATGATGATGACTAACACAAACAACCTCTTATAAGCATTGAGCGGTAATGTTATTGAGAGCATGGTGTTCTTATTTATCATAAATGCCTTGCCTTAAAACGTTTTGCATCGATGTCATGCTTTTTGACCCGCAATCCCATTAACCTTTCACTGATGTTTAATGCCCGGGCGGCTTTGGCCATATTGCCCCGCGCGGACTTGAGGGCGTCCAGAATTAATTCCCGTTCCATGTTGTCTAGTGTTTCCTGCAAACCGCCGGTATGCACCGTACCGCTGGCCTCGGCCGTTTGCAGCGTAGGCGGCAGATGATGACCATGAATCACCTCGTCATTACTGACAAGTACGGCCCGTTCGATACAGTTTTCCAACTCCCGCACATTGCCCGGCCAGTGATACGCCATCAGCATATCAATCGCCGGTGTTGAAATCCGCCGGATGGGTTTATGATTCACGGCCGCATATTTCTCCACGAAATAATTGGCCAATTGCAAAATGTCCGTCTTGCGCTCCCGCAGCGGCGGCAGATGAATGGGAAACACATTCAGCCGATAATATAAATCCTGGCGGAACTCCTCCCGGGAAACCATTTCCTCAAGCTTACGGCTGGTTGCCGCGATAACCCGCACGTCCGTCTTGATGGTTTCCATGCCGCCCACGCGTTCAAATTCCCGCTCCTGCAAAATACGCAGCAGTTTAATCTGGCTGGCGGGGGAAAAATCGCCGATCTCATCCAGAAACAGCGTCCCTCCATGTGCAAGTTCAAAACGACCCGGCTTTTGCGTCACCGCACCCGTGAATGCCCCTTTCTCATGCCCGAACAGTTCACTCTCCAGAATCGTTTCAGGCAAAGCTGCGCAATTCACCTTGATAAAAGCCTTATTGTTGCGCAGGCTGTTATAATGAATCGCATGTGCTACTAATTCCTTACCCGTTCCGCTTTCACCTCGGATCAGAACTGTCGCGTTACTCTTACACACCTGGGCAATCTGATCATATACTATCTGCATTGCCGCTGAATTACCGATAATATTTGACGGCCGAAATCGATCCTGTAACTGCTGATGCAGCCGCACATTTTCATCCATCAGCCGCTGTCGCTCCTCCTCCACCGACAGCCGCAACCGCACCGCCTGCGCGATCATTGATGCAATAATCGAGAGCAGCCGCACATCCTCTTCGAAGCTTACCCGCTCGGTGAACAAATGATCCACGCTCAACGCCCCGATACTCTCATTACCAATCCGAATCGGCACGCAGATAAACGAAATCTCCTCCCGCGTAATCCCCCTCCGCACCCCTGTTTTATCCATGAACAGCGGCTCCTTGGATATCCGCGGCACCACCGCCGGCCGGCCTGTCTGGATCACCCGTCCCGTCACCCCCTCTCCCGGCCGATACCGCCCCCGCTCGCGTTGAGCCGGTGTTAATCCATGCGCTGCCTCAATATATATCTCACCCGTCTGCCGATTCAACAGTGTCAGTGTCGCATGCGACACCCCCATCCGCTGACTCATCGCCTCCAGCAGTTCCTCGGCCACTTCGCGAATATCCAGGCTTTGATCCAAAAGCCGGCTGATATCAAACAATAGCGCCAACTCATTGACATCCCGTTTAATTCGTGGTTGACCATTCGCTTCCGTCATAAATAATTCTTATCTCTACCATTTGGTTGAATATATCCAGCAAAACTACCACATGGTAGAGTTAAAGCAATGAGATGTCAATTATGGAATTTTATTCAAGTCATACCCCTCGATCTTTTCTCCCGGCAATAAAAAGGGACGCCGGGATATACCCGGCGTCCCGCGGAGCAAGTCACGATCAGCCGATCATTCGTAAACGTTGGTTATTTCCGTTTCCGTCGCCGGCTGCGTGAACTGA
>JAFGBA010000265.1 GCA_016933395.1 Sedimentisphaerales bacterium
AGGCCGGCTCCGGCGTTTGCAACCAGACAAAACAATATGACTAAACAACCACTTTTTCTTAACATGTTTCCTCCTCATTTAAAAATGAGACATTGTAATTTAAATAACCACAACCACAATTACCTTTTTCTCACAAGCAACTCCTTTCCTGAGTAATGGCGCCCCGTATAGAGGTAAAATAACGGGGCGCCATTTTCAAAAAGATTGAAGAGAACCATTAAATTACATTTTCACCGTATTCCTTACTGAAGATAACAAACATCACACACGTATAATTCCTTCTTTTGTAGGTTACGGTTACGTGTTCAACACTCGATGTTCATGTTGCCTAGTACGGGAATATACAATTAGCAACATTTTCTGGATCATTGCAACTGAGCCACTGTACTGCGAGGGCTTGAAGATCGTACAAATCTATGTAGCAATCCGGAGTGCCGGAAGGTCCGCTGATATCGGCCAGCAGCGTCAGTCCGTCAGCAATAACGTCGGCGCATGTCTTGGTGGTAACCGTAACCGTTACGGTATCCGATTTGGAAACAGATGCATCCGTTGCGGTGAGTTTCAATACATACTCACCCGGAAGATTAAACATGGCCGTGGTGACGGGTTCTGTGTCATCGGTAAAATTAACCGCGCCGCCTTCAGGGGTGGAATCAACTGTCCATAGGATATCCACAGTAGTAGGATCATTCATGTCAAACACCATACCGTTCAGGTCAGCCGGAGTAATCGTGCTTAACAGATATTCAAAATCTTCGCCCGCGTTGACCACCGGCGGGGCATTGATGCCTTCGAGTGTAAGAGCCTGTACGGCCGCTTCATCCAGGCCGTAATTGTAGATCCGAACCTGGTCGATGCCGCCTTTCCATGGTGCATAGCTGCCGTAGCCGGTGCCGGCATAGCCGCCAATCGTAATGACCGAACCCGCGGTAGCTTCGCCAACAGGACCCCAACCGGAAACGTTCGATCCATCCACCATGTAGCCATCGAGGTAAATCCGAATGAACTCACCATTGTATGTGCTGCACACATGATGCCATTCGCCATCAAAGATATCATATTGTGTGGTGTCAATGTCGGCACGAATCTGGCCGGGATGGCGTAGGGTTAACAAAAGGTTATTATCCGAACGGAAAAACCTGTATGAGTAGTAATCTTCCATGACAACGGAACTGCCGGCCAAAAAATCTTCCTGGGAATCCACTTTGACCCAGGCGGAAATCGTGATCTCATAGATCGTATCTAGCAGATTCGGATCGGCGAGGGGATCAGGCGTGATCGCCACATATTCACTATCCGGGCCATGGAATTCCAGAGCACTGTTGGGCGAAGCGCCGCTGATCGCACCAGGAATAATCCAGTTGGGATCTTCGGCGAACGACGTGGTAAACGCGCCGTCGTTGTCAAAGGTCGAATCGGCAACGGCCGTACCCGCATTTTCTTCCATTTCCCAGAAAGCCAACAGGCCGTCGTTAGCCGGATCTTTCGCCCGGACCATGACTTGGGCCGTGACCGCCTTGGGACCTTCGTCGGTGCTATCCGGCGATGTACCATCCGCAACCGTCAACTGCAATTCATAGACGCCTTCCACGGGGAAGGTTATATCGGGGGTCAGAACCGTATTACTGGGAGAGAACGTCGGCGTACCCGGCCCGCTTATAACATCCCATTGGTAGAGCAAAGTTGCCGGTGTGCCGGAAGTAACACACCCTTCAACAAAGGGGCGGCCGTCATCCGTAGCCGTTACTTGCGGCGCAGTTGGCGTGTTAATGGGCACATACCAGTAGTTGCCCTCAATGCTGGTGGCAACCGTGATCTCCGGTGTAAAGTTATAACAGTCCGAAAAAGAGATAATCTCGATACCGTTAACACGAATATAACGATAACTGTCGGTGGCGCTTAAGACAATAACACCGCTGCCATCAGCCGTGGCCGTACCGGAATATCGGAATTGATCCGCCGACGTGACTTCACCCGAGCCGCAGATGGTCGTCAGCAGGTAACTGCTATTGGCATACCAGTCATCGGTTTGGTTTTCACCCGGATACTTGGAGTCATAGGAATAGATGGCGATTTCATATTGCTGATTGGCCTCAAAACCGCTTAACGTAATATATCCGGTAGTGTTATTGATATAAGCCCAATCGCGATAGATTCTGGCGTAGGGGGCGTCTTCGGTTAATCCGCCGGAATATCCTCGATCGGCGGTGCCGGAAAGCGGGCCGCTGATCGAGATGCGACCCACCGTAATGGATTCGGTGTGCATCCACGGTATCCATCCCTCTTGTATGCTATCCGGATTGATGGTTTGGTAGCGCACATCCAATTGCATGATCGTTGTGCTCGCATTTCCCACTGCCGCCATCCCTACCAGAAACATACCAATCAATAAAATATTCTTTTTCATCATATTTCTCCTAAGTTCAAAATAGTTCTCTTTATTCCGTTTCATCAACATCAACAGTACTCTGAAGACTTTTCAAAAAACCTCCTTCCGTAGTCATTTTCTTAAAAAACCAATTTATTGCAGAGGATACTCTTAAGGTATCCGGACAATTTTGTAACATTACCACCACATCCATCGGCCGCAAGCAATGCCATCTACAGTCCTGCCATAGGCAAAGCGGGGATAAACTTCATTAGGTTTGAGACTATCGACATGTCCATCAATAAACGCTTCATTGACAGCAAAAGCATTTTTATTCCCCATATGATTAACATAAAGCCGAAGAAAATCTTCCTGATTATCCTCCAGATTCCATTCTGATGTTACTAAATAAGATCGGGGGATATCAGTGACAGTATCATCCGTCATCACCGGATTATGCAGAACATCCCTATCTGTCATGCGTCTCGGCCCGTGGATCAAATTGGTCCCGTTCGCCAGCAGATATCCGGAGGGCGACTTTGGCGATGGGGGCAGATAAAAAACACCAACGTGACTCGAAGAGGTAACCTTGCGCGGGGACCACAATGCGTAACTTGACAAATAAACAGGTGGGGCGGAAGGAGGATTGCTATAAAAATCCCAACTATCTCTCGGCCAATTATATTTATCCTCAATATATTTAATGGTTTCGTCTCCTGCGCCAGGCGCCGCCGCCGGACAAAAAAGAAAATCCATATAATTCAATCCATAATCTCGCACCATCATTGCCACAAGACTCAGGGAAAGATCATGAACATGGCTGCCGACGCCATCATGAAGAGGCAGATACCCTTCATTATCTGCGGCATAGGTAATCATACAGGTTAAGTATTGATGTAACTGGGAACTGCAAACCGCCACCTTTGCTTGGGCTCTCGCCCGGCTCAACGCCGGCAGTAATATCGAAACCAAAAGAGCAATGATGGATACAACCACCAGTAATTCTATCAAGGTAAATCCTGTTCTTTTCATGATTTTGACTTTACTTAAGATATTCATTGTTTTCGGATGTTTTACATGATCTGTTTAATCATTCCTCCAGTTGCTCACGCAACCGATTACGTAACTTTATTATGCAATAAAATTCAACCTAAAAAAAATCCCATTATGGAATTAATTTTTTACATATTGGAAACATTACCCTTGTTATTTTAATAAAAACGCGTATAATTTAAAATATGTCAAAACTTATAAAAGTTATTTTGCTTATCGATGCGACAACTATCGACGGACGTTCTATCGCTAAAGGGGCGGCTCAATATGCAAACGTCTACGGCCCATGGGTGTTTTACCGAGAACCGTCTCATTACAGAAATCCTGAGGATATTCGTAAAATCCTGCCTCGTCTGCGGGAGTGGGGAGCTAGCGGTATTATTATGCACTATGCCAGAAATCCCCTGGAAATCTTCAAAATGAATCTGCCTACTATTTTTTCCGTACAGCCGCTGAGCGTAAATACTGATTTCTATCATTTCGCCGATGATGCGGAAAATGTTGCTAAAATGGCCGCCGAACATTTTCTTTCCCGCGGCTTTAATAATTTTGGTTTCTGCGGTTATGATGAAATTCCATGGTCACAGGAGAGAGAAAATCAGTTTTTTAAAAAGATTACTTCGTCAGGTTTTAAAATACATATTTATAAACGTCCCAAACAACTACGGTTTCGTTCCTGGGAAAAAGAACAAAGCGTACTGGCTAACTGGCTCCGTTCTCTTCAACACCCTATCGGGATTTTTGCCTGTAACGATGATCGCGGCGTAGAAGTCATTGAAGCCTGTAAACTCGCAGGATTGCGAGTGCCTGAAGATGTTGCCGTAATCGGCGTTGACAATGACGAGTTTATTTGCGAGCTTTCATACCCATCGCTTTCGAGTATCGCTATGAACTATCAGCAGGTGGGATATGAAGCAGCCCAAACGCTTCACCGCCTGATGCAGGGACAAAAACCCAAAAACAAAACGATTATTTGTCATCCAACTCACATTGTAACAAGATCGTCCAGCGACATCTATGCGGTTCAAGATCCGCAAGTACTTGAAGCACTCAGGTTTATCAGAACCCATGCGACAAAATTGCTTCAAGTGAATGATGTCGCAAGTGCCGTTGCCATGACACGGCAGGGATTACAAAAGAAATTCAAAAAAACAATCAAACATTCCATCCACGAGGAAATCGCACGAGTTCGAGTTGAATTGACCTGTCAGATGCTTGTAAATACAAATATGTCTATATCAAGCATCGCTTCTATGCTCGGTTATCCGGAGAAAAAATACATTTCACGTTTTTTTAAGCAAATAACCGGCGTAAGCCCTCTTGAATATCGGAAAAAATTTGGACTGCCCTGATACTTTTTCATCATGTCTCAATAATTAAGTGAAACCAACCAATACCTATGATGGCCAGACAATCCCCGCAACGTTTAATTGGGCGTCCGGTCAGGTCAACATCCAACTCGATGCTCCCCTCCTGTTAGC
>JAFGBA010000266.1 GCA_016933395.1 Sedimentisphaerales bacterium
GAAGGCATCCTGCATATGGGAGCCTGTTCATCAACCACCGAACAAAACATGCACTTCCTGATGGAAAATAACACCCGCTACACCCTGCGGCTGGCCACATGGTGCCTGGCGCGGAACGCACGGCTGGTCTATGCCTCCTCGGCGGCGACCTACGGGGATGGTTCGCTAGGATTTTCCGACGATCATCAACTACTCTCCCGATTGCGGCCGCTGAATGGTTATGGCTTCAGCAAACACCTTTTTGACCTGTGGGCACAGCAACGCGGCTGGCTGGATAAAATCGCCGGGTTGAAGTATTTTAACGTTTTCGGCCCCAATGAGTATCATAAGGATGACATGCGCAGCGTGGTGCATAAAGCCTTCGAGCAAATCCGCGACACGGGTAAGGTTCGCCTTTTCAAGAGTTACCACCCCGATTACAAGGACGGCTGGCAATTGCGTGATTTTATTTATGTCAAGGACGCCGTGACCATGACGTTATATGTCTTTGATAATCCAAAGGTTAACGGCATTTTTAATATCGGGACCGGCCAGGCCCGCAGCTTTTATGATCTGGCCGCGGCCACATTTAAAGCAATGAACAAAAAGGTTAATATTGAACTGATCGACATGCCCCCTGCCATTCGCGACCGCTATCAGTATTTCACCCAGGCTGACATGACCAAGCTACGTGATGTGGGCTGCCAACATCAATGCCTTTCCCTGGAAGAATCCGTAGCAGACTATGTAAGCGGATATTTATCCCGTGAACAACCCCACCTTTCGTCCTGAAAATCCAACAAATCACACCCCTGTTAACAAAAAAGGCCGGTAAGCTTAACTACTTACCGACCAATGGCTTAGGCCAAACGAGGCCGACGGGGCTCGAACCCGCAACCCTCGGATCGACAGTCCGATACTCTAACCAATTGAGCTACGGCCCCGGGAGTACCACCGGCACATTTTTCACAACCGGCGTATTCTCGGTAGAAGCGAAATATTAGTAATCAGAGCAGCTTATGACAAGTAAAAAATTTTGACATTCTTATATAATTCCCCCTCCCGATACGCTATTAACTATGTAATTGATATACACTTAGCCGAATATGCGCAAAAAGAATGGCGTAGCATCCGCCGGTCGGGGATTGTGGGGTAACGGACACCACGCCATCAACTAAGCTATTATCGCCTATATATAAACACCTGTCACATAGGTTATCACTATTTTCGCAAGCATCTGGCTACTTAGAAGACAATAAAAGCGTCAAAAAATACATTAATATTATAGACACAGAATTAAACGCTTTCCGGGAATAATAAAAACCGCAAAATTATGCTCATGGCTAAAAATCATAACTAATTATGTAATAGAGAATTATAAAGCTCTATTCCCGATATGCCTATTAAAACAAATTTTCAAAATATTTTTTATTAATTTTATATCCTATGTAAATGACAATTTCTCAGATTTTAGCCAAAAGCTTAAACTGTGTCGAATACAGGAATAAAAATCGCCAAAAAAAATACTTTTTTTGTTCTGCAAGCGGTTTTTTAGTTCTCCAGAGATGTTAAACCTTCACGAATGGCATATTTCACTAGTTCCGCCACACTTAAAACATTGAGTTTGGCCATAATCTGCCGGCGACAAGCATCAACGGTTTTGCTGCTGAGTTTTATTGTCAAGGCGATTTCCTTGGTGCTTTTCCCTTCGGCCAACATGCTAAGCACCTGGGATTCCCTATCCGTCAGAACGGCTTCCTCGTTATTAGCGGGCGGATGGCGATGAATATAGTCTTCAACAAATATGCGTGAGACCTTGTTGCATAAATATGTTTCCCCGCGCTGAATAGCGGCGAGAGCGTCCAACAGTTCTGACGACGCCGCCTCTTTTAACAAATATCCGGCGGCGCCGGCTTTAAGCATATCGGCAACCAACCGCCGGTTGGAATACATGGATAAACACAGCACTTTCGCCTGGGGAACTTTTTGTGTGATTTCGCGCGTAGCCTCCACCCCGTTGGTTTGGGGCATGTGAATATCCATAACGACAATATCAGGCTTGTGGGCGATGGTTTTTTCTAAAGCCTCCTGACCATTGGATGCTTCCGCCACCACTGTAATTCCCTGCTGTTTTTCCAAAAGGGATTTCAGTCCTTCACGTAAAAGTTGATGATCATCCGCCAATAAAATTGTCATATTCATTTGACAGACTCCTTTTGTTCTTGGCCGCGACTTAGCGGCGCCATAAGCACCACTCGCGTTCCCTGGCCGGGGCTGCTAGCGACGTCAAATCGGCCGCCCATGTGGTCCAACCGTTCACGTAAACTGAACAAACCAAATCCCTGACCGCCGGGTCCGCCGCCGGATAAGACCTTATCCGCATCGAATCCGACGCCGTCATCCTGAATTGTTATTTGTATTTTATCATCCACGCGCCGAATATCAACCTCAACTTCATGCGCCTGGGCATGTTTAATGATATTAATAAACACCTCCCGAACGGCCCGGAAAAGCAGGATTTTATCCTGTTCCTCGAGAGGCTTGGGTTGATTATCGTCGGTGAACTGATACGCAATATGATAAGTCCCCTGGAGTTGTTCGGCCAACCAGTCATCGACAGCCTCTTCAAATCCACTGGTGTAAAGCGTCGGCGATCCCAGATCAAATATGAGGTTGCGGGTGTCGCGCACCGCCTGCCGAATCAATTCGCAGGTATCGCCAAGCTCCTGCGCCAGACCGGACGGCATATCCTCGCGAATACTCTCCAGTTTGAGAATACTCAGGGCGAGATTCTGACCGATATGATCATGCAGCTCCGTGGCGACGCGTTGCCGCTGGGTTTCTTCGGCAAGGGTTAATTCACTGGCGAGATTACGGAGTTGTTCCTGATAATGCAACAAACGACTCTCATTGCTTTTGCGTTCGGTAATTTCCAAAGATGTCTCCACAACGCCAATCAATTTATCATCCTGATTTGTAACGGGAACGGACTTTATCAACCAGACTCTGCCGTTCGGCGTGGTAATTTCCGCTTCCTCACATTGATGGGTTTTAAACGTCTTCTTCACGGGACAGCCGGCGCAAGGTTGATTCTTTCCCTGCCAGACATGATGGCATTGTTGGCCAACCAGTTTATCAGGCGGGATATTACTTGCCTCAACAGCGGCGCGATTGGCCCATTTTATTTTATAATCCGTATCCTGAAATGTGACCAATTCCGCCATACTGTCGAGAATGGTGGTTTTTTCCCTTTCCGAAACCCGTAACTTTTCCTCTATCGCCAACCGCTCGGTGATGTCTTCACCGGAACTAAGCGTGCCGATAATCGCCCCGGCTTCATCCCGGAGAAGATTATTGTGCCACGCGATGGTTCGCTTCAAGCCGGAAGGAGTGCAAATATCATTTTCATAATATTCCGCGGGCTTGACCTCTTCCGCCATCAAACGCTCAAAAACTTTTTTTACGTCCCCGCTTTGTGCTTCCGGCACACATACATCAAACCAGCTTTTTCCCACCAACTGCTCCTGGGATCTTTCCAGAATACGACATCCTCGACGATTAATCAGCGTAATACAACCCTGAGCGTCAAGAGCGACGATAATAACGCCGGCGATATCGAGGTAATGCTGAGCACGATCTCTTTCATGACGAATGGCTTCCTCCGCTTGTTTCCGGCGGGTAATATCTGAAAAAGTGACAATCACTTCGCGAATTTTATGGGTAATATGTTCGAATACCGGCTCCGTGTTTATCAATAACCAGCAAGTTTGATCTGAGTTTTTTAACTTCACGCCCCGCACAACATTGCGCATGGGCTGACTGGTGCGTAACGTGATAATTGAAGGGTACTGATCCGGAGGAATGGGACGAAAGTATTCATCCACCATCGAAAAGTTGTCCGCTAACGGCGTTTTGCCGCATATTCCCTGAGCTTCCACGCCAAAAATTCTGCAAGCCACCTGGTTTATATGGGTTACATGGCCATCGGCATTCAGCACCATAACGCCGGCCTGGACAGACTCATACAAGCTGCGAAGCTTTGCCTCGCTTTGCTGCAGGGATTGCTCCGTTTCCATGCGGCTATGGATATCATTAATGTATCCTTCCAACATGACCGGTCGATCGTCGCGAAAAACGCCCATCCCGTACTCTTCCACCCAGCGCCAGGCGCCGTCAGGCCCGCTTAAACGATATATCAAATGAAACGGTTTGCGTTGGCGCGTCGCCTCGTTTACGTCGTGGCGAATGCGTTCACGATCATCCCAGTGGCACAGTTCGGAATAGCTTATTTTTTTTTGATAGAAATCCTGGGGCGTGTAACCGGTTAATTCCGAAATGGCGTCGCTAAGAAACACCATGGTTAAGGCGTCATCGTTCCTGCACAAATACACCACGCCGGGCAAGTTTTCCGCCAACAGGCGAAACCTTTCTTCACTTTCGCGCAGATTGCGCTCGGCTTTTTTATGATCGGTGATATCCAATGCCGAAAAGGTAACGCCGACAGATAAATCCTCCGGATCAATGGGCGTGGAGTTTAGCCAAACATCGATAATCCGGCCGTCCTTGCAACGCCATTGGGTTTCAATGGCGCCGGTTCCCTTTTCGCGAATAGCATCGTATTTTATCTTCCCGACGCGCTGATATTCATCTTCCGTGGGATAAAGCATACGCGCATTTTGACGGCACAGCTCATCCGGACTAAATCCCGTCATTTCATAAAGTTTTTTGTTGCCCCATTTTATTATACGATTACTGACAACGCCTATCGCCGTCGGCGCCGAGCGATATATGCTGTCAAGCATGGCCTGACGATCCTTAATCGCCAGATCCGTCTGCATTTGCTGCGTGATGTCCCGGATAACCGTCACCACGTGAGTAACCTGATTATCTTTGAGAAGAGGGATTTTATGTGTCTGGGTGAAAAAAGTGGCGTTATCGATAACCTGGCTTTCTTTAGTAATTAACGTTTGTCCGGTGTTGAACACCTGCTCATATTCTTCCCGAACATGGGTATTCAAAAAAGGGCAGGCTTTCCAGAGTTCTTTTCCCACTAACGGCGTAGGCAATTTCAGACGTAATTGATAATCTTCCGCGGTTTTATTACTTAAAGTAATACGATAGTTTCTATCAATAACATGAATAATATCCATCAGGGCATTGATGGTATGATGATAACGAATCTCGGAATATTCCAGTTTCTCCCGCAAATCGCGCACTTTGGATAATTCCGTGAATATACCCACGATAACGTCAACCTGATCGATAACGACACGACGGGCTTCCATCAATATGGGTATAAGACGGCCGGACGGATGGCGGATGGCGCCTTCCTGAGTATACCCCCCTCCCTCCCGAACATGGGCGTCGTAAATCGCTTGATAACGATTATATGTCTCCTCAGCATAGAGGCCGGCGTGGTGTTTTCCGATAAGTTCCGCACGCTTTTGCCCGGTGAGCAACTCCGCGGCGGCGTTGCATTCCAGAATTATTCCCGTCCGGGCGTCAGCAACAATGGCGGCCTCGGAAATAAATTGGAACAAATGATAATATACATCTGCGGCAAAAACAGGTTTTGAAAAAGAAGACGACTCCTGCATGTGAGATTCGCCGGTGGTGTCTTGGTGAAGTTCCATATTTGAATTACTTTTTGGTTTTTGAAGCTCATTGGATGAATCGAGCTTAAAAATAAAATTACCCCTTAAATTATTATCAAATTATGAACGGAAAATATGAAAAATAGAAATTTAACACATAACCACTTGGGCGGCCCACAAGTCCCGCCGCCCCGAAATATTGCTTTAGTACTTCGAGCAATCCTTCACCTCAAAAAAACGTTTCGAAATAACCTGGACTTTGACGCGAACCCAATCTTCCCCTCTCACTAGAGGGGCCAACCGCCCTTAAAAGTGCATTAAATATGGAGCTGGATCAACTAATATCGAGGAATATACTACTTTTCAAAGGTAAAAGCAAGTTTTTTATACAAAAAATGTATTAAAACACCCTATTGATACCACTATATCCAGCAGAAATTGATACTCCAAAGAATGAACTTAATCATTGGATTATATACCATACCCCTGCATTATGTTTCCATAATACCCTGAAAAACGACCAATAGCAGCGGCCGGGATTAAAAATTACAGAATTGAAAACTATTTCGAGCAATATTTATACCCCCGCCAGATTGAAAAAATCTCTCAAATTGGGTATGGTATAAGGGTTCATTCTCAAAAAATTGGGAAATATTATAGAAAAACCGGTAGCGTGTAACATTATTTGTCCCGGACACTCTAATATATCGAGACGGGTTTTCCCGTAAACAATGGATTATTTTACTTCGCAAGTGGTTTGTGCCCCCTGCGGACTGTTATTGGAATAAAATATGGGTTTTATGTTTAAGGAGATGCCCCCTATGAAGACGAAATCATATAGCACCCTGATGTTGGTTTTTCTGGCCGGTTTGATGCTGCCGGCTTATTCCGGCGCGGCGGCGGAGGACCCCTTGGCGACGTTGGAATTAATGTCGCGCGGATTCAACCAGGTGGCGGACCAGGCCATCCCGGCGGTCGTTTTTGTGCAGGTGGCGGAAAAAATCAAGGTGCGCCAACCAACCTGGCAGACGGACCCGTTCGGTCCCTTTGGAGATGATTTTTTTGAACGATTCTTCGGCCAACCGCGTTATCGGGACCGGGATGAAGATCGGCAGTCGCCGCGTCAGCAACCCCGCGAACAGGAATTCAAACAGCGGGGCCAGGGATCGGGCTTTATCATTGCTTCGGACGGACTGATTTTAACCAACCATCATGTTGTTGGTAAGGCCGATGAAATTGAAGTCAAGCTCAAAGACGGCCGGACGTTCGACGCAGAGTTGATCGGCAGCGACGAAAAGACCGATGTGGCGGTTATTCGCATCAAAGACAGCGATTTTAACCCGGACAAGGAAAATCTTCCCACCCTCCCCCTGGGTGATTCGGATGACTTGCGTGTGGGTGAATGGGTGCTGGCCATTGGAAGTCCATTTGGCCTGACTTCCACGGTGACAGCCGGTGTCGTCAGCGCCAAAGGACGAAATGTCGGGGTATTGAACCTGCAAGACGCTTATGAAAACTTTATCCAAACGGATGCCGCCATCAATCCGGGCAATTCGGGCGGTCCGCTTTTAAATCTCAAGGGTGAAGTTGTGGGCCTTAACACCGCGATTTTCAGTCGCAGCGGCGGGTATATGGGCATTGGCTTTGCTATTCCCATCAATATGGCGAAATTCGTTAAAGATCAGCTTTTGGAACATGGTGAGGTCAAACGCGGCCAACTGGGCATTATGATCCAGCAGGTTGATGATGACATGGCCAAAGCCCTGGATATCGAAGCGTTCCAGGGGATATTGGTTCAGGATGTCCTTGATGATTCACCCGCGGAAAAAGCCGGCCTAAAGCAAGGTGATGTAATCATTAAATTGAACGGGCGAAACGTGGAAGGCGTGCCGGGATTCCGCAGCAAAATTTCCATGATGCCGCCGGGAGAAAAAGTCGAACTAACCATCATGCGCGACGGCAAAGAAAAAGAAATCGACGTAACCATCGGCGAAATGGATGAAAAACAAGCCGCCCGTTTGCGAGCCGGCGAAAGCGGCGGAACGGAAAAACTGGGCTTGGAAGTGGAAGACCTTTCTCCGGAAGCCGCGGAAACCTATGGTTTTGACAATGATGAAAAAGGCGTAATCATAACGCATGTGGCGGCGGATAGTGTGGCGGCGGAAAAAGGTCTGCGGCCGGGCCAGTTGATCACCAGCGTTAACCGCCGGGAAATCAGCAATGTTGAGGAATTTCTCAACGCCGTGGAAGAAGGCACGCGCAACAACACCGTGTTGCTGGTGGTGAAGGATCGCCGCGGTTCCCGGCTGGTCGCCTTGCCTTTGGAAGATTAAACTACACCCAATTACGTCAAGCGGGCTTATCCCGGAAATTAACGGGATAAGCTCCGTTATTTAATAAGTTTGACATGCCGATCTATACGTACAAAACAACAGAACAAGGGTGCGAGTATTGCCGAGAGGGATTTGATGAACTCCAGTCCATGAACGCCTCGGCCCTGACGACCTGCCCCCGCTGCGGCGGCGCGGTTAAGCGCATCCCCGCCGCCGTTCGCGGAATGGTCAACCGGCTCAGCAACTCCAACCTCCGCGATCACGGCTTCACCAAATTGGAAAACCGCGGCGACGGAACGTTTGAGAAAATGACCTGATTGAACTTACCTTAGTACATAATTTATAACCCAACAATCGCCGGCTTAAGCGAAACTGATTTCATCGACTACCATAAAAAAATACTTTTATATAATGATAGTTGGCGATGGAGAACAGCACTAAATTTTAAGTACGAAAATCAAGTACATTTATTATTCACTCGAAAGATACAGTTTTTTTAGTATTCTTTTGACTACCAAACGACTATTTGCGCCATCAGGTTTAGTTTGCGCCTGTGTGGACGTATAGCTCTCCCATTCTTCCGGTGGAATATCCCGCCATATCCCGTTTTCCAATATACGATATTGAACCAAACAACCATGGTCAAAATCCATGATTGTCGTTAATGCACCATCGGTATCGTAATAACGCCATTCGCCATGCCAGTAACCGTCCTGCCAATTTCCTTCATATTGAACCTTGCCTTCAGCATCATAACCTTTCGCAAAACCATGATACCAACCGTCGGCGTCAATCTGTGTTTCGTGAAAGGAAGCATCGTCTTCATGGTAAGTTTCTATTTCCACTATACAACCATCATCAAGAATACGTTGGGAAATGAAGGAACGATTGTCGTGCGATATTCTATAGCTGACTTCAAATAATAATGGCGCAACAACCGCCAGCAATAAAACCGTAAAATAAACTGCCAAAAATAGCACGCTGGCGACAAGTCCCGGCGGCTTTTGCCGAAATATTCGCCAAACCGATTTTACTCCATTGGCCATCGCTGTTACAGGACGTGTCCCTTTAGCAAGCTTTTCCGCCAGAACATCCACAATCACCTGTAAATAGGGTCGAGGCGGCAATTGTATGTCCATCAGAGCCGGATCGGGGACAAATGTCTTACGCAACTTGCGCACAGCCTTGCCATGCAGCAGTACAATGGGAATTGTAATCAACTGCAAACCCGCCAGTACGCCCAGTACAATACTGCCTAATAGATACGCGATTAATCCCAAACAGGCAACGGCGAATAACTTAAAACCGGCTTCGACCGCGGGATGGCGGCTGAACAAAACCGTTTCCAGAATTCGTCCACCATCTAAAGGCACAAACGGCAATAGGTTAAACGCGTTGATAAACATCGCCAAACGAGCGACTTTCATTAAATTAGGTTGTTCTGTCTTCAAGGCGATAATCCCAAGTACAATCCCGATAAGCAACCCCGGCGTCGGCCCCAGTAGCGAAACAATAACTTGTTGCCAACCTTTCGGCGTCCGCGCCTGCCCGGCCACCGCCGCCCCCATGAAAGGAATAAAAAACATTTTTACATCGCGATAACCGAATAGTTTCATCCCAAGGTAATGTCCCCCCTCATGCACCAGCAATACGCCGATCACAATCAAACCATCCACAAAGGTAAACCGACCCCCCATTACCGCAATAAACAAAATCAATGTGACAATCAGCGTTCGTATATTTCGCCACCGGTCCACCGGCTTGGCGCTATCCTGCAGCAATGCTGCTTCCACTTTATCGGCCCATCCCGGCTCCGCAACTTCACCAACAACCGAAGGCAGAATAGGTTGTTTTTCTGACATGATTACCTCTTGATATATCCTTGCTCCCGGATTATTCAACTATTACTTCTGCACCGGCCAAAACACACGGTCCCCGCCGTCTTCGTGCATAACACCGTAAATGTCGCCTGGTTTCTGTATTCCGCCATCATCATCGCAATCCCAACTGAAACTGTATAACCGAAAATCATTTTTCTCTTTGCGATATATCAAAATGTCTTTACTAAAGGGATCACGCGGCAGATATGGCAAATAACCATCACGTTTAAGTGTCTGCAAATCAGAAGGATAATTTCCAATATCACATTTGTACTTTTTCAATGCCAGAACCGTTATTAAAGCTTCAAGCTGAGTACGAAAACCGTACACAAACATTGCTCCTTTGAGAAGGATATCTTGATATGGTAAAACACCTGCAAGCACAGCGTAGGAGGAGGATAATTCATTGGGTTCGAATAAATCAGGACAATTCTGCATCAAATCATGTGGTGTATTGTTTTCCAATACTTGCCAACGATCAAACACCTGATGAACCTTGTCTAAAGCATCTTGCCTGTCCGCCTGCAACAAGGAATAAAACGCGTACCGGCATACATCGACTCCATATCGAATCCATTCAATTACAGAAACTGGTTTATTGATGGTAAAGTCGCTATGTTTTTTCCAACGAACAGGATTGGGTTTTGCCCAATCTCCTGGTCCATAAATATATTGCACAAGATCCAAAGCAAACAATCGTTCCGTCTTAATGCTATAATTAATATGGTTCGACATGGTATTCAAAATATCTTTATACTCTTGAAGTTGCCTGGAGGTAAAGTCATACTGAGATAATATATCATTAAAGCAACTTATACCGCCAGAACTTACAGAAATACCTACAAGATAAGAAATAAGTGGCGGCTTATGTTGAACCATATGCACACTGAAACGGATAAGCACCAGGGACAACTCCGCCGCGTCTTCATAGTGATGACTATGAATAAGCAAATCAATTTTTAGACGTACTAATCTCGAAATATCCCGCATCAATTTTAGAAAATCCATATACTCCCCAAATGCCTCATTAAGCCCCTGCCCCGGCTTCTCCACTTTGTATTCCCGCCAGAAGAGTGGTCGCTGTGTGGCCTGACGAAATAAATCCAGCGCCGAAGCATTTTGCTGCGCCCATTCCGCCACCAATCCCCAATACGGGTCATTCGGATCGGCCATACGTTCTTCGGTCATCTCACCATCAAGGGTATCCAACGCCTCCGACATAGGCACATACGCCTTTATCGCCTGTTCATACAATACCCAGGCATTATTCTCCTCTGTCAGGCCCTCCGGCTGCGTGAGCGTATTAAACTCCGCCACATAATCAACCAGTCCCTCTGACGCTGAGGCCAATTCCTGCCCCCCAGTCACCCCCGCCGTCAACACCATCATCAATAAAAAATATGCCTTAACGTCCGGCCGCCAATTACGCTGCTTTTTCAATCCACTTTCGGCCATTTCGGCCCCCTTTCTGCTTGCAAAATGCGTTCATAAATGCAAAAAACGCCTTTTTGAGTACGGAAATCCAACCGGATTGCCTCATTCTACTCAAAAAGACGCTTTTTGTCTTTATTTTATTCAATTTACCCGCGTTTTTCGCGGTTTTACATCACTTCTTCACCCGCTCGATATATTCTCCCGTGCGGGTATCAACCCTGAGCATCTCGCCGTTTTCCACAAAGGGCGGCACGGTGATAACCAGGCCTGTTTCCATGGTTGCCTTTTTATATTGGTTTGTGGCGGTAGCGCCCTTAATTGCCGGCGGCGTATCAGTCACTAATAGTTCCACCGTATTAGGCATATTCACCGTCACGGGCTTGCCGTCCATGAACTCAATCTCCACGTCCGTGTTCGGCTTGCAATACAACGTCCCGTCCACGAACACGGTGTCGTCCAGCGTAATCTGCTCGTAATTTTCCTTGTGCATGAAAATATGCTCATTGGGACCGGCGGAATAAATATATTCGTACTTCTGACGGTCAAGGAACACCGGCTCCAGGGATTCTTCCGAACGAATCCGCTCATTGATGATAGTGCCATCCAAAACGTTCTTGAGCTTGGTTTGCAACACCGCTCCGCCCTTGCCCAGTTTAACATGCTGATAATCAAGAATTTGGTGCGGCACGCCGTTCATCCTGACAATCATCCCCTTTTTCATTTCCGTCGCTTTGATCATGCTCGTATCCTGATACCTGAGTTTTATTTGCCCGAACACCTGCAGGGTGTTACACTAAAACAGTTTAAGATAGCGTTTTTTAACCTCTTTTGCAATAGTCCAGGTTTTGATCATGACCATACGAACGCCGGCGGTAGCGGGACGATTTTATGAGGCCTCGCCTCAGGCCTGCCGGGACCATATCGCCCGCCTTCTTCCCGCCAAACCTATCCAGACCGACTTGTCACATATTATCGCCGGTGTAGTCCCTCACGCCGGTTGGGTTTTCAGCGGCAATCTGGCCGCTATGGTTTTTGCAGCAATCAAACAACTACAATCTGTAGATACTTTCGTCCTTTTTGGGGCCATGCACTCCGGCCGCAACCGTCTAGGCTTGCTTTTTGATGCCGGAGTTTGGCAAATTCCTCTAGGTGATGTTGCCGTTGATGAATCACTTGCTCAGGCCATTGTACGTGAAGGCGGCAACCTTATCCGCGTTGATAGACAAAGCCATGAATATGAGCATTCCATTGAAGTACAAATACCGATTATCCGGTATTTATTTCCCGACGCCCGCATTGTCCCTATTTTGGTCGGACCTGTAGAGGAAGCTCCAGACATCGGCCGGGCCGTTGGCAAGGCTGTTGGACCGGATAATCGCAATATTGCCTGTATTGCCTCGACCGACCTCACTCATTATGGCCCCAGTTATGGTTGTACTCCCATGGGAACCGGGCCGGAGGGCATCCGCTGGGCCAAAGAAACAAACGATCAATTTTTTATCGATCTTGTCTTGAAATTACAGCCCGACCGACTAGTCGATGCCGCCAACACCTATGGCAACGCATGTGGCGGCGGAGCCGTCGCTGCC
>JAFGBA010000267.1 GCA_016933395.1 Sedimentisphaerales bacterium
ATGAGAGGGTGAAATTAAGCGAAGGCGTTAAGGAGACGCTGGGCGATGGCAGAGTGATTCGCCTTGATGGAAAATACCTCAGCAACTACGACGGTTGCAACCGACATGAGAAAGAATGGCGGCATATCGCCCAACGACCCTGGCTGGCCGGCGGCATTATATGGTCGGGCATCGAGTACTGGGGAGAATCCGCGGGTTGGCCGGTGGTCACAAGCCAGTTCGGGGTTATGGACCTTTGTCGTTTTCCCAAGGATCCGTATTACTATTATCTCCAGGAGTGGACCGAGGAGCCTATGGTCCATATTTTGCCGCACTGGACCTGGCCGGGAAAAGAAGGCCGGACGATTAATGTATGGTGCTATTCCAATTGTGATTCCGTTGAACTTTTCCTGAACGGCAAATCGCTGGGGGTGCAGCCGCGCAAGCCCTTATCGCACATCGAATGGAAGGTCCCCTACGAGGCAGGGGAACTTACCGCCGTTGGCGTCCGGAATTCAAAAGAAGTTTGCAGGGATATTCAGAAAACCGCCGGTAAGCCTTTTGAGATAAGCCTGGAAGCCGACAGGACAAAAATCCGGGCGGATGGTAAAGACCTCAGTTTTGTCACGGTTCGCATAATGGACGCCAACGGCGTAATGGTCCCGACGGCGGATGACGTTGTTACCTTCAAAGTAACGGGAAACGGCCGGCTGCTGGGGGTCTGTAACGGTGATCCGGCTTCCCATGCAAATCCCAGGGCGGATGAAATCAATGCTTTTAACGGAATGGCCCTTGCCATTGTTCAAAGCAGCGGCGGCGAAGGCGTCATTTCCCTTTTAGCCGAGTCAAATACACTAAGGTCGGCTAAGGTAGATATCATTTCCGAAAATCATGGCGGTAGCTGAAATTATGGAGGACTTCGGAAAACGGTATGGCGCGTGGTGCGGGCATCCTGCCCGCGGGAGTGTCCGTTACGACCGGAGTACTGATCCGAATCGCGGGCAGGATGCTTGCGACACTTTTGTTGCAGGTTTTTAGAATTTGAAAATCATGTCTGCTTGAAGTCTGTGGTAATCGTGGCTGTCGCTGCTTTTTTCATTGAGAAAGAATGTTAGCGCCCCCTGGAAATTCTTCGCCAACTGGTAGGCACAGCCAAATCGATGGCCTTTTCCGTCCGTGCCGCCGCCGATAAAATCAGAGTCGCTGAAAGCGCCGAGCACGGCGTCCGCCTCAAGGTCGCGGTAATCATAGGAAAATTCCCATGAGCCGGGGTTTTTGCATTTGCCTATCTTGCCGCCGGCCAGCCAGCCTGTATCCCGCGATGTTGCGGCGGAAGTGTTGTTGATGAAATTGGCGAAAACAGTTGCGGGTGTTTGATCCAGCTTGAAGCCATATTCGCCGAAGGCTTCGATGACATTGTAATCGCCGGCGTATTTCCCGCCGGAGTTTGGATTTCCCTGGAAACCGGAGCCGATAAGCGGCCCCGACCCTTCGATGTTTCCATAATCGTAATAACTCACGCCGCCGGTAAGAGCGGATTTGTCCGCGAAGGTGTGCTTTAATCCCGCCTGCACGCCCCACAGGCTTGTGTCTGCTCCCTGGGATGCTTCGTTGACCCAGAAGCCGCCGCCATTAACGAACAATTCATCCGTTTCGGCCAGCGACAAGGCATATTGGGCGGCGAGGCCTTCGGGCGTAAGATCGCTGTCGAAAACGAGTTGGTTACCGCCGACGCAAAGAAAGGGATTTGTCATCTTGCCGCCAAAGATATTTAAATGGCTATCCTTTGGGTTCCACTTGAAGTAGGCGAGATCCAACCATATGGACTTTTTCGAGAAGGCGTCATCAAGCGTTTGATTCGTTGAAACAGGATCACCTTTATCACTGGAGAATCGGATGTGGCCAGACGCATCTTTACCTCGATGTCATCGTTTACTTTTCCCGCAACGCCGAGCCGGGCGCGGATGCGGTTCCGATTGCGATTGTCGGAGCCTTCTTCGTCTATCATTTCGTAGCGATACCTTAAGTCTCCGTTGATTTTAATGTTTTCCGCCCATTTTAAGCTGTCCGGCAAAACGTCGATTTTTTTATCATCGATGGCTTTCGCCACGGCCTCATTTATATCTTTATCCTGACGCGTTTGTCGTGCTTCGAGCATTTCCAGTTTGTGCTGCATTTCCCGGAGTGTTTTATTTTGTTCTTCGATTTGTTTTTTGAGGTCATTGATATCGTCGGCGTACATCGGTGAGGTTAGACTCAAAACTAACAACGCGACCAGCGCCATTAACTTGCTTTTCATTTTTAACTCTTTCTTAAAAAAATTCCCGGTTTTGCTCCTTCAGACCTGTTCTGAAGCATCTTTTTGGGGAGAAATTAACTTAAGAGGGTTAATTAAATGTGAGGATAAAGTTAATATTTGGTTAAAAGCAGTTTTTCGTTTAATATATTTTAATATTCTGGTGCAAACAGGCGGTATTATCGCCTTGCCGCATGGTTAATAGAGTATAATTTCTTAATAAAAGCAAATTATGTTGAACGCAGCGGATGTCAAACAGTGGGCGGTTGAAAGTGGTTTCGACCTGGCGGGAGTAACGACCGCCGCGCCGGTTGATTCAGGAGCGTATTTCAGCAATTGGCTGAGTGAAGGCCGTTATGGCCCGCTGGATTACCTTGCCCGAAATGTCGCCAGGCGCCTGGATGTGCGGCAACTTGTCCCCGGCGCGCGCAGCGTTATCTGCGTGGCGCTGAATTATTACAATCCGTTGCAACCTCGACCGGCCGGAGGCGTATGTGGCCGGGTGGCGCGTTGTGCCTGGGGTCGCGATTACCACCTCGTTGTAAAGAACAAATTATATCGGCTGGCCCGACGCATTCATCAATCAGCGCGCCAGGCGGTTACCCGTTGTTTTGTCGGCTCCGCACCGCTTTTTGAAAAGGCTCTGGCCGCCCGCGCGGGATTAGGATGGATTGGCAAAAATGGATTGTTGCTTAACGAACAGTTCGGCTCTTGGCTGGTGCTGGGTGAAATCGTCACGAATATGGAACTTGAACCGGACGAACCCATTGCGGAAAAATGCGGTGCTTGTGCGTGCTGCCTGGACGCCTGCCCGACAAAAGCATTGTATGAACCTTATCACCTGGACGCCCGCCGGTGTATTTCCTGCTGGACCATTGAAACGAAACAAGATGCCCCGCCAGACGTCGCCGCCCGAATGGGTGATAGAATTTTTGGTTGTGATAAATGTCAGGAGGTGTGCCCATTCAATCAGGATGTTCCCGCATCTACGCACTCGGAATTTGCACCGCGGCCCGGCCAAATTTGGCTGGATTTGCAACAATTGGAAGGGATAGACGAAGCACAATTTCAGCAAAAATTTCAGGATACCGGTCTGCTCCGTCCTGGTCTGGACGGCCTAAAGCGAAATGCGAAAATACTCCTCCGTGAAAACTCGGCAGGCTGTGAGTAACGGGCTATTTACTGTGGATAACAATACCACAATAGCTTTTAGTTCTTTATCGACAAGGTGTTACGTCTTCACTGATTGTGGATAAATCGTAGTGTAGTGATGGCAGGTTTTTTCAATTGAGTAGGGAAATTTTTTCTGGTAAAACAATATTAGGCAGGGGCATTTGCTCCTGAGTTTAAGAAGGTTGGCTAAAGCGATGCTTCCAGCAACTTCGGCCTTAAATTGCCAGGTGTTAGTGCTTAACAAGCACTATATGGCCATTCGCGTCGTGAATGTCCGGAGGGCTATCTCTTTACTTGCCAAGCAGTTAGCTGAGGTTATCAGCTTCGAGCAAGGCCAGTATTCCAACTACGATTTCGCCAGTTGGCTGGAAGTTTCCGAGTTCAAAAGGCAGTTCGAACCCCAGGCCCATGACTGGATCCATACCGTGCGGATTAGTGTCGCCGTGCCGCGTATTGTGCGATTGCTGTTTTACGATCATTTGCCCCGCCGGCAGGTAACTTTCAACCGGCGCAATATTTATGCACGCGACGGCAACCATTGCCAATATTGCGGTAAGAAGTTTCCTACCAATGAGTTAAGTTTGGACCATGTAGTGCCCCGCAGCATGGGCGGGCAGGCGATATGGGAAAATATTGTCTGTGCCTGCATCAAGTGCAATGTCAAAAAAGGCGGCCGTCCCCCGCACGAAGCCGGCATGAAGCTGATTAACAAGCCCATCAAGCCCAAGCGCTCACCCGTGCTTTCGGTTAACCTCGCCGATGGCCGCTACCGCTGCTGGCAGCAGTTCCTCGACCACGCCTACTGGTCCGTCGAACTCAAATAATCTCTTTTACGGGGGAGAATTATATGACCTGCCCGAGTTTTACTGGTTCCAATGTATTTTTAAAGTTAAACTAGCAAAATGACTACTAAAACGAATATTCGTCGCTATCTTTGCCGGATGGACACCCGGCAGGTGGGGAACTTGTTTACAGACTGCCTGGTCATAGGCGGAGGAGTGGCGGGATTGCGTACGGCACTGGCGGCAGCCGAGGCGGGGACCGTCCGGGTGCTGGCCAAAGACGCCGTAACGGAATCGAATACCTATTATGCCCAGGGCGGTATCGCGGCCGTATTGCGGGATGAAGACTCTATCGAAGCACACATCCAGGATACACTGCAAACCGGTTGTGGGATATGCGATGAAAATGCGGTACGGACTGTTGTAAGTCAAGCTCCCCAGCAGATTAACGAACTGCGCCAGTGGGGCGCCCCGTTTGATATGGATGGCAGTCGGCTTGCCGTTGGGCGCGAAGGCGGACATTCTCATGCTCGTATTGTACATGCTTTGGGCGACGCCACCGGTAAGGCACTGGCGAATACCTTGCTGGAGCGCGTGCGGCAAAACCGTCAGATTAAAATATTCGAACAGTGTTTCGCCATCGACCTGCTGACGGAAAACAACACTTGCCTGGGAGCGCTGACGTGGCACCCGCGGCATGGGTACCAGTGTATCTGGGCGCGGCGGACGATTTTGGCCAGCGGCGGAGCAGGGCGGCTTTGGCGTGAGACCACCAATCCGGAGGGCGCAACCGCCGATGGTTTGGCGATGGCCTACCGGGCGGGGGCGGTGCTGGCGGATGTGGAATTCATGCAGTTTCACCCCACGACGCTTTATGTCGCCGGGGCCAGCCGTATGCTCATCACCGAGGCCTTGCGCGGGGCGGGGGCATATTTGGTTGATGGCCGCGGTGAGCGTTTTATGCAAAATTACCATGAGATGGCGGAACTTGCCCCGCGCGACGTCGTCAGCCGCGCCATTGGCGAACATCTCAGCCAAACCGGCGCAACCAGTGCTTTTCTCGACATCCGGCATTTGGGCAGTGAATGGCTGGCCCGGCGATTTCCCACCGTTAATGAAGTGTGCCGGTCGTTTGACATCAACGTTGATACGGACCTGATTCCCATTCGTCCCAGTGCTCACTATATGGTGGGCGGCGTGAGAACGGATTTGAAGGGTTGCACGAGTATAGACAATCTTTATGCCTGTGGCGAAGCGGCCGTGACAGGTTTGCACGGCGCGAATCGACTCGCCAGCAATTCACTGCTGGAAGGGTTGGTGTTTGGTAAAATCTGCGGCGAGGCCGCGGCTCGCGACATCAGCGAAAATCCCGGCGAAATCGAACACCGCACGATGCGCATTGATATTCCTGAGTCGGACCGCACGCGGCTGGACCTGCCGGATGTAACCAACTCCCTCCGCGCGGTGATGTGGCGCAACGTCGGCATCGTCCGCAATGGTCAACGTCTTACGGAGACACTCGACATCATCGACTTCATGCGGCGCTACGTCGCCGACAAGGTTTTCGACGAACCTGTTGGCTGGCAGGTGCAGAACATGCTGTTGATATGCCGGCTGATCGCTGACGCCGCCTTGCAACGGGCTGAAAGCCGGGGTGTGCATTATCGAGTTGATTTCCCTGAAGCGGACGATACTCAATTTCGCCGCCATCTGGAATATCGCCGGCAACCCGAAGAGTGATAATCCCGCCTTTTAGTAACCTTGGCGATAATGCGAATAAAAGTATTAAATCCGGTTGGCTATTTTCTCGGCGGCCTGAAAAATGTCTGTCTGACATGCAGCATTGTTCTTGCTGGTATGGTCGGAGGTTGTCGGCAGGCGCCGCCGCGCGATGAGGAATTACAGCGCGGAGCCGTCTGGATGTTTTCCGGCGTCGAGGGCGGGTACGCACTTTTAGCCGGCGCCAGGCAGGGCTTGCGCGACGCGGGGGTGAATCAGGCTATCTATACCTGCGAGTGGGGCCGCCCGTTCGATATTTTTACCAATCTTTGCGACCTTCGCCGAAACCGGGCTGTTGCCGCTTGTGTCGCTGAAGAGATATGTGCTTACCGCCGAAACTATCCGACGCAATCCATCGACCTGATTGGTTACTCCGGCGGGGGCGGCATCGTTTTACTGGTGGCCGAGACATTGCCCGAAGATGTTCATCTGCACAATGTGATACTGGTTCATCCCGCCGTTAGTCCCGACTACGATTTAACGCCCGCCTTGCGGCGACTCGACGGACAAATGATTCATTATTATTCCGACTGGGATATTTTTATCCTTGGCTTGGGAACCAGCGTGTTCGGTACGATTGATCGCAAGTTTACGGCCTCAGCCGGTCAGAAAGGCTTCGACCTTGAACAGGCCGTCAGCGACCCTGCTCTGCGCGGAAAATTGCTTCAGTGTAAATGGACTCCCGAACAAATCGCTTCCGGCCATTTCGGCGAACACTTCGGCATCGGCTTTTATGGTTGGAACAAGGATTACGTCGCGCCGCATCTTTTGGCCCCGTAAGAGGGTTTCAGTTTTCACGCGGCGGGGATAGGGTGTTCAGCAGTGATTGCGCATGTTCGCGCAGGACAGGCTCAAGGCGCGGGCGCAGCGGTGTGCGGTCGGGATACATGCGGCGTTGTTGGTCGAGGAAGGCGTCTTCGGCGGCGAGCGCTTTTTTCAACGCCGCCGCGGCCTGCTCGTTGCGGCCGGCGTCAATGAGCAGTTCGGCGTAGGCGATAAGCATTTCCGCTTTATGCGGATGTCGCGCCAGCGCCTGCTGATAATAATCGATGGCCCGGTCGCGGAATTCCTGATGGTCAGGAAAATTCTGTGCGGCCTGTCGGTAAAACTCACCGATGGTCAGATACACCTTGAAATTTTCCGGATCCGCCGAAATCCAATTGGGGAAATAGCAGGTTTGCAGTTCGGCGAGATATGCAGGGGTTTGACGGGAAGCCGCCACCCATCTCATCATCGCTAATTCTGTTAGCATCTGCCACCCTTCTGGCCCTGTGGTTTTTTTTGCGATTGATTGTGCCGCCGTCCAATCACCCTTTGGCTCCAACCGTTGCGCCTTATCGAGTAAACCTTGGGAGCGTGCGATAGGAACCGCCCGATTAAGGTAAACACCCAACAGCAAAGCGGCCGCGATAGAAATAACAAGAACTTTTTTGCGCGCGAGGTTATACGTATCCTCAGGCGAACAAACATGGTAACTCAACAATAATGCCGTCGTCGCCAACAGCAGCAGCCCTACCCCTGGCTGAAAAATGGCAAAGTCGATACTGTTATGCAGTAAAAACCCCAGCAGTCCACAACCGAGAATCAGCACGGCGCCGGAAGTTTTATTTTGAGACAAGGATTCATTTTGATTGTATTGCGTTGCGCCCAGAGCCGCCAAGAATGCAATGAGCCAGATAACCGCGGGAACAAGGAAAGAAATAAGGATTACACTTTGTTTTTCCTGGAGATTAACGATGGACGATAAGTCACTGGTCGCCCGTCGCAAGATAAACACGCCGGTACTTAAAGCAAGTATCCACGGCCACCAGCCTAAAGGCGGTTTGTCAACAGACGAAGGTTGCGGAGGAATTTCCTCGGCGGGTTTATTTTTAGGCGTCACGCGCCAGGCGACTGCGCCGATGGTCCATAACATCGCCGCGAATCCCAGCACGCCCCATTGCGTCCAGATCGCCAGCGGAAAGCTGTGCGGGTCGCTAACCACTTCCGGCGCCGCCGGGTTCATGTAGCGCGGGTAATACCGGCCGAAGTTTTCCGCTCCCACGCCGGTCAGGCCGTGGTCGCGAATCATCTCCGCGCCGGCCGTCCAGTATTGCCAGCGCACCCACATTGAATTGGTCGGTAGACGATCATGGCGTAGTCCGTAAATAATAATCGCGCCCACCGCCAATGTGATAAGCATAATCGTACCGACGAAAGCCGCTTTCTGGTGTTGGGTGAGAAACCTTCGTCCCGTCCATAAGACAACCGTCAATGACACCGCCAGACCGAAGGCGGCAATTCCCCCTTTACTTTGCGTCAACGCCAGTCCAAAAAGCTGCACGGCCAGTAATCCCACTCCCAGTAACATTGGCGTAAGGTTTGCCTTGTTCCAACGTCGCAATACCATCGCTAACGTTATGCTTAATGAAAGGATAAAAAACGCAGCGGCCGTGTTACTGATGGCGAAATAGCCCCCCACATCGCGACTGTAAAGCCGTTCCTTGAATTGTTCGGCGGCGTATGTGCCCGGCTCGATGTTTTGTGCGGCCAGGGCGCGTTGGGGGTCGGCCTCGTAATTGCGAATGGCCTCGTTGAAATCGTAATGATGCTGTTCCCAGCAGCGATACGCCTGAGTCGCGCCGCCGGCGATGATGGCGCAGGCCAACAGTCGTCGTTTCCAAGGGGCATCCAGAAGTTGCACCAACAATACCGCTGCGGCGATTTGGCTCAATAGATTGGTAACTCCAACGACAGCCCGATTCTTGTCAGAAGCGACAGCAGAGGAAATGATCGCCGCTATGATAAATAATATCAAAGGTCCAACCAGCGATGTTTTCCGCCAGGAGATGCCCGAACGTATGCGCACAAACAGCCAAACCAACAGCGCCGTAAAAATCAGCGTCGCGAAGACAATCATCGCCGTTGTTTCCCCCGAAGCGATAAGCGGTCCCGGCGACGGTCCGGTCAGTCGCCGATTGAGAGGAAAAGCTTCATTGATCAAACATCGTCCTGAAACCAGCACCGTTATCATTAGCAAGAGAAGAATATCAAGCCGCCGGAGTATTTTGTTAGCGGAAGAAGAAGGTGCGGCATTTGAAGGGGCGCGAATCGGCATGGTTCATTACTTTGACATATTCGGCCGTCGCATCACTCGGAGACGATGGCGTCGGCCAGATCGATTAAAAGCAGGCGTATATCTTCTTCCATTGGCACATCCAAATATTCGTGAGCGGTTTGGATAAACATTTCCGCGCGGCGGCGGGCGTAGTCCAGACTGCCGGCGCTGCGTAGTTGCTCGACAATATCATCGAAAATACCGTCGTCGGCCGAAGGCAGAGCGACTTTAATGGCTTGTATTTGTTGATGTGTAGCCTGGCGAAAGTAATGAATCAGCGGCAAAGTGGTTTTGCCCTGCGCCAGGTCTCGACGAAGACTTTTCCCGGCGGTATGAATTTGCCCGGTCAGGTCCAGCAGGTCATCCATAATCTGAAACGCCATTCCCGTCTGCCGGCCGTACGCCTCCAGTGCTCGGCAAGTCGTATCCTCAGCTCCGGCCGCCCAGGCGCCCAGATAACAACATGAGGCAATCATGGCGGCGGTTTTGCGATCGATAATTTTGAAATAGGTCTCCTCGCTAAGCTCAAAAAAACCGCGATAATACAATTGCAGCAATTCTCCCCGACAAACAGTAGCCGCCGTGGCGGCCATCAAGCGTGTTGCAGTTTGGGACTCCAGAGAGGCACACAAATGAAACGCCCGGCTGATAAGCCAGTCGCCCAGCATTACGGCTGCTTCATTACCGTGCAACACATTGATGGTCGATCCGCGACGACGAATCTCGGCCTCATCCAGCACGTCATCATGCACTAACGACGCCATGTGCACCATCTCCGCCACAGCCGCGAGGATATAATGATCACGAAGAATTCTTCCCCCTGCCTTACCCGTCAGCAACACCAGCATAGGCCGCAGCATTTTACCTCGAAACTTGCCGAGGTGCTCAACCAGATCCGCCATGACGGCATCGTCGTCCAGTAATTCCGCAGCGAACACCTCACGTACATTTTCGAGTTCCTGGGCCAGAATGTCGTAAAGACGTAATAATTTCATAAGTTTAGCTGAATTTTTTCAAGCGGTGTAGGTAGTTATTTATTGGCATGGTATTCCGGTGGCGGCAAGAGGATCCACAGCAGAATGTAAACCAGAAGGCCGGGAAACGCTGCGCTTAACAGCGACGCCAAAACGTAAATGGCGCGCACACGAGTTTGCGTCCAGCCAAACCATTCCGCGATACCCGCACAAACACCGCCGATTATTCCTTGGGAAGATCGTTTCAATACCTGTTTCATGCTGCACCCCCTTCCGGGTTTGTGCATTGGGCCGGATACGTTTACTGCCGGGTATATTGTTCAAATTTACTAAGTAAATCGCGGGTAACCGGGCCGGGTTTACCGCTGCCGATAGGCCGCCCATCCACCTCCACCACACCGATAACTTCCGCCGCCGTACCGGTCAGGAAAATCTCGTCAGCATCGTACAGGTCGTAACGGGCCAGATTTGCTTCCCGGACGTCGTAACCGTTTTCCTTAGCCAGGCGCATCACCACCTTGCGCGTAATGCCGTCCAACGAACCGGCCGAAATGGGCGGCGTGGTAATCTTGCGTTCCTTTACTACAAAGATGTTGTCACCAGTGGCTTCGGCCACGAAGCCTTCGTGGTTATACATGATGGCTTCGAGCATGTTGTGATCGATAGCCTCGATCTTGGCGAGGATGTTATTCAAATAATTCAGACTTTTGATCTGTGGCGGCACCGATTGGGGATGATTGCGCAACGTGCTGGCGCTGATGACGCGCAGACCATTCTCGTATAATTCCTGCGGATAAAGCTGAATTTTGTCGGCGATGATAATTAATTGACCTTGCTTGCAAATCAGCGGATTCAGTCCCAGCGTACCCACGCCGCGCGTTACGATCAGACGGATATAGCCGTTTTTGATATTATTGGCGTCAACCGTCTGGCGGACATAATTCTTGAGGGTTTCTTTGTCCGTGGGAACCTTCAGCCGAATCGCGTGGGCGGAGGTGAACAGCCGATTGATGTGTGCATCATGCTCGAACACCTTGCCGTTATATACGCGAATGCCTTCGAACACGCCGTCGCCATAGAGCAATCCGTGATCAAAAACGGACACCTTGGCGTCAGCTTCATCCGCCAAACCATCATTCATCCATATTTTTAAACCCATACGACCACCTTTAAATACACCTGTTCCTTATACGGAAATTACGCTATTTTGAGACGTTTTTCACCGACCGAGGCGGGAATTCATCCTAATTTCCCATCGGCCAGAACGAGTCGGCGATGGGCCTGTTGGGCGACCGCCGCATCATGGGTAACCATGATAACAGTTTGCCCCTGCTGATTCAATCGGCAAAGCAAATCCAGGATACGTCCGCCCGCCTGGGAGTCGAGGTTGCCGGTCGGTTCATCAGCCAATAGCACTTTTGGCCGACCAACCAAGGCGCGGGCCAGGGCGACACGTTGGCGTTCCCCACCGGAAAGGGTGGCGGGTTTTTGTCGGAGTTGGTTCGTAAGTCCAACGTTTTCAATAACTTGCAAAGCATCTTGTTTGAGTTGCACCCGTCGCCCCATCCAGTGCCACGCCGGACAACCCACCATCCCTGGTAACATGACGTTTTCCAGCACATTTAATTCCGGCAACAGGTGGTAAAATTGAAACACGAATCCAAAGGCCTGATTACGTAGATGGTTTTGCCGGGAAGAGGATAAGCCAAAGACATCTTCCTTCTCGAACCACACCTTACCTTGATCCGGCTGATCCAGCAGGCCCAGGATATGCAGCAGAGTGCTTTTACCACTGCCGCTGGCGCCCATGATGGCTAAAAATTCCCCGCGCGCCACCCGCAGGCTTACTCCCCGCAACACTTGTTGACTCGCTTTACCCAGCGTGTAGGTTTTGGTTAATTTCTCCGCTTGCAAAATAGTATCTTTTACATTCATGGTTATGGTTTTTGCATTTTACTCCACTCGCAGGGCGTCCACAACGTTCAGCCGCGCCGCCCGCCGCGCCGGCCAGGCCGCTCCCAATACGGCCGCCAGCACGGCCGCGATCAGGATGATCCCGGCTTCCACCGGTGGAACCGTGCTGGGGATGCGATCGATGGCATAAACGTCCGGGTCCCAAAGGCGAAAATTAAAATGCAGCGTCAGCCAGGCTTCGATGGCATTGCTGTTGGTGACAATCAGCCACCCCGCCGTCCCACCCAGTACGGCGCCGATAAATCCCACCAGTACGCCGTAGCCCAGGAAAATCTGCGCTACTGACCCCCCTGAGCTGCCCACGCTGCGAATAATGCCCAAATCACGGATTTTTTCGGTCACAATCATGTAAAAAATCGCGAAAACGATAAAAACCGCCACTAAAGCAATCATGGCGAACACACCCACCATCAAACTTTTTTCCTTTTCCGCCGGGGCTATCTGATTGCGGCGGAATTGTTGCCACGTTTGTACGGTTACATCTTCGAATAGCCGGGCCTGTGGCTGGTCGCTGTTGCGACGGACAAAGTCGTCCCAGGCGCCGGCGACAGCGCGGCAGCCTTGTTGCAAAGCGATACCGGGCTTGAGCCGCAGGCGAATTTCATTCGCACGAGGCGGGCCGCCGTCGCTACCGTCCATATATGCCAGTCGCTGCAGTTCGTCAAAATCCACGTACATCGCCGTGGCGTCAATATCCACGAGTCCTGATAAGCTGGTATCAACATACCAAAACTTTTGATATTCACCGGTCAGACTACCCACCAGCGTTCCCTTGGCGCCTATGGCGAACAGCGTCACATCATAAGGAATATGATGCTCCGGCCGTAAGGAAAGCTCCTGCAAACGATCCACGGCGTCTTTCTGGTAAACGCCGGTAAATTGCCCCAGGGTATAGTGTCCTACGATACAACCGCGCTTTTGTTGTTCAGGGGTGAGAGTTTCGGCTGTGGGAAAAATACTCGGTGGGACGTTGAACGTTGCCTGAGGTTTTTCGTTCTGGAAGTACAATGTGTTTTGAAAAGCAGTAACGCGGCAAAACGATTCCATCTGCACGCCGTAGAGCAGAACCGTATTTTCCCGACCTTCGCCTTCCAGGCCAAACAATCGAATAACCGGGGTGGCGGTTTCCACTTCAGGCAGTTGCTTCGCCTCGTCGATAAATTCCTGGTAATACGCCATACCCACCAGCGAGTCGCGAGAGATAATAATATCACCGGCCCAGCGGTGATTGCGTCCGCGGGTGTCGGCCAGCAGGCCGCTCATGATGCTCAGCACCACCAGCACCAGCATCACCAACAGCGCCACCGCCGCCACCGCCGCCCAGGCGATGCGCTTGTGCAAAAAATAGCGTCGAATCAGTAACCAGCGATACATTTAAAATTCCGCCAGAGCAGAACCGTCCACGGTAATACAGGGAATAACGGCAGGTTTGAGGTTTTTGGGACGGTAATAATGTTGGTTAAGAGTACGCTTCAAGGCGTCGAGGCTTTCCTTGCGAACGAGAGCCATGATGCAACCGCCCAAACCGGCCCCGGCGATCTGAGCGCCCGCTACACCCTCGACCGAACAGGCCAGGTCAACCATCTGGTCGATATCCCGTGTGCTGCACCCATAGCCGCCGGGTTGCATGTATAGTTGGGCGGCAAGCACTTTTTGAGGATCCTCGGAATGCAAATCAGCAATGAGACGATCAAGGTAGAGATCGTCGCAGGCATCCATGCCTATGGCGGATCGCCTGGCCTCGCCGGCGGTGGTGACACGGTCGCCGTCATGGCTGATATTCATCAACCGGCCAAATTCTTTTACGTCTCCTTGTGATAAAAACGTGGTGCAGATGCGGCTGCGCTGGATTTCCGCGATGCCAAACAGCAATACCCCGCGCGGATGATAGGTACCCGGGTCGGCGTGAGAAGCAAAATTCGTTTCCAGCATGTCACGGCGATCACGGGGAAAAACGTCTGTAAGTTCACTACGGGTGATGCGCAAAGGTACTTTTTTAAGCAAACGATATATGTCGCTTATGGAACAACCCAGTTTTTCCGGCGCGACGTCGCGCAGGTGTTCCGCTCGGTCACGCAGTTCGGGACAACGAACTTTCATCAGCTCCAGGCCCAGGTTGTAGCTGCATATCCGGGCGTTAAACATGTTTTTGGCGGAACTGCTTTTGGCGGCCTTGATATGGCTGTCGGCAATGACTACCTGGTAATCGTGCGGCGCGTCAATCATGGCGTCGACGGTGAAAGGGAAATAACTCAGATGGGCGATTTTACCCCGTTGACCCATGAAAATCGCGGCGTGATCCCCCGCCCCGCCGCGTGAGCCTACAAACCATTCACCCTCTCCGCAAAGGTCGACGAACTGGCGGGCTTCAAGTTCGAGATTATTCAGCGCGATAGCGGCCTGAAGCGTCGCCACGACGATGCTGGAACTGCTCGATAAACCGGCAGCCATGGGAATGTCGCCTGATAGCGCTATATTCAGGCCGTTAATTTTGAAATCGAGATAATTGTGTTGCAATCGCAGCAGGGCGGCTTTTATGTAGTTACCCCAATCGCCCGCGGTGGTGCGCAACATCCCGCGGACCCAGTCGCTATTGACGAAGTTGATCCAGTCATCCCAGGCAAACCGCCCGATAAGCCGGGCGATGTTGAATTGTTGTTCCTTAAAACGCGCAGGTTGAGTATTGACGGCGCAGACGCCGTCGTCATCCCGTAGGCCGGCGACCATCAGCGTTTCTTTATCAATGGCCAGAAAGTTATTATGCCCGCCGCGATGATCCACGTGCCGGCCCATCAGATTCACTCGTCCCGGCGCTCGGATAATAACAACATTTTCGTCATACGTGAAACGCTTGCCGTAGCAGTTTAGCACCCGTGTCAAATCGCGCCGTTTACGTTTGTGAAGTTCCGGGTGGTCGCCATAAATACGGCGCATCCAGCGGCGCAAGGCCGGGCCGTTGGCTTTGATTTTCTCCAGCCATGCTTTCACAGACGTGTATTGATGATGGTTTAATTGCGGCCGTGCCGTCGTGGTTGGCAAACCTGTCCCGGCCGTCTTGCGGGTGTGGATGTAATCCTGAATGGCCAGGAGTTCATCCGGTGAGTTAAAAGCCTGAATGAGGCGGTCATCTTCCGCGGCAATTGGAATAAATTTATATTTGTTCTGACCTTGATGATTTTTTTGTTCGTTCAAGCAGTGAACGATGTCCGTCAGATAATATTCATTTTGGGCATTGTCATTATTGATTAGGCGAACACCCTGGTAAAAAGCCTCGTTGGTAAAAAGGTAAAGACTGGCGTTGAGACCTTGGGATTGTTTCTCGATGCGTTGCGCCGTGCAGCGTTGCCCGTCAAGCATAAGGTTAAAGCGATCCTGCTGAAGGATTTTTTGCAGTGAGGCCTTGGCGATAGGTTCGTTGGCTTGAGCGAGGGCGTCAAGTTGGGGCACGGCCAGGCGGCGTTTTTTGGGATCCGGCAGATGCTTTTCCAGCAGAACGGTAAGTTGAGCGGGAGTAAGCTGCTTTTTTTTAGCCGGCAGCCCCAATAATTCATCCGCCAGCGCCTGGCGGGCAAGATCGGGTTTTTCGACGATGCGCACCGCGTGCCCCTGAGCATTAACCAGTACTCGTCCGCCTGCTGCTTCAGTGCGTGGCGTTTTGGGTACGGTCAGCAAGGCGGCGTCGGCCTGCTTACGGATAAAACCATCCGTTAATAACTGCAACACGATTGGTTCGATAAACTTGTCACCCATGGTCACCAGCACGAGGCCTTCATGGCCCATCGCTTCCAGGGCCTCTGCGGCTACGCGAGCGGCGTGCCCGGTTCCCTGCTGCGGCTGTTGCAAAACAAACATTACTTCGGGATGCTGTCGGGTGACGACGTCCATCACCTTTTCCGCTCCCCAGCCGACCACCAGCACAAATCGCCGGAATTTCTGCTTCTTAAACGTGCCGATGATGCGGTTGATGGCCGGTATCCCTGCCACCTCGAAACACACCTTCGGCGTCGTGGCATCCCCCATCCGCGTCCCCTTGCCTGCCGCCAGAATCACCACCACGGTTTTGTCAGTAATGGCCTTACTCACGCTACTCGTCATAATGTATTTCCTTGATGCCTGTGCTTTTTGCCATAAATTTACATTTTGAGTTTTTCATCCAGAAGTTGATTTGCCACCTGAGGATTCGCCTGACCGCGGGATTGTTTCATGATCTCTCCCATTAAAAAGCCGCGGGCCTTTTTGGCTTTTTTCCCGCCGGATTGGATTTCCTCCACGGCGTCCTGGTTGGCGGCAAAGACGGCATCGACGATGGCCTCGATCGCACCGGCGTCGGATTGTTGCAGAAGGTTATTTTCCCTGGCGATGGTTTCCGGGTCGCGGTCGTCGTCGAGCATCAACTCGAAAATTTTCGTCCCAGCCGAGGCGTTCACGGTCCCTTCTTCCAGCAATCTGGCCAATTCGGCCAATTGTTTCGGTGAAACACCGATTTCATCCACGCGGCAGGCGCGTTCGCGGGCGACTTTCAGGCCCTGCTGGGTGACAAGGTTGGCCACGCGTTTGACCGGCCCGTTGGCCAGCGTCACGGCCTTGTCAAAGTATTCCGCCGTCGCCCGGTCGGCGGTCAGCACCCCGGCGTCGTAATCACTCAGGTCATACTCTTCCACGAAGCGCTGCTTCATCGCCAGTGGTAACTCACAAACCTGAGCAGTGATGCTTTCCAGCCAGGCCGGGTCCATCTTGAGCGGCACGAGGTCGGGATCGGGAAAATAGCGATAATCGTGTGCTTCTTCCTTCTCGCGCTGAAAAACCGTCTCATTCCGCCCATCATCCCAGCCGCGATTCTGTTTGCCCAGCTTTTCGAGGGTGTAGTTATGATCTCGTTTCCACTCGTCCAATTGCCGCCACGCTTCGTAGGCAACGGCTCGCTCCACAGCCCGAAAACTATTGAGGTTTTTCACCTCGATGATTGGGGTTTTGTATTCACGCCCATCATCATCGATAATCAACAAATTAATATTCGGCTCGAATCGCATGTGCCCCTTCTGCATGTCTGCTTCCGCCACACCCAGAAACTGCACCAGCTTCTGCAATTCTATCGCCAGCGTCTTGCATTCTTCCGGGCTGTTGAGATCCGGCTGCGTGACGATTTCCATCAGGGGTGTACCCGTACGATTGAGGTCTACTCGCGAATGGTTTAATCCTTCATGTTGATTCTTCCCCGCATCTTCCTCCAGGTGCGTGCGGATAATACCGATTTTTTTATATCCGCCTTCCGCCAGCGGAATGTCCATGTATCCATCGTATCCTAAAGGCAGGTCGTATTGGCTTATCTGGTAATTTTTCGGCAGGTCCGGGTAGTAATACTGCTTGCGGTCCCACTTGGTAAACTCCGCCACCGTGCAGTTCAGCGCCAAAGCCGTCCGCACCGCGTACTCATACGCCGTCCGGTTCATCACCGGCAGCACTCCCGGCATGCCCAGACACACCGGACAAACATTACTGTTGGGCGGATCGTCAAACCCCAGCTTGCACCCGCAAAACAACTTCGTTCGCGTCGCCAGTTGCACGTGAATTTCCAAACCAACAATTAATTTCGTTTCCATTAGGTTTTCTTTAGCCACGAATGAACACGAATTTTCACGAATAAGAATTAAAGCTAAAAAACAAACCGCTCGTATTCCAGTTTTTTTCCGAAATTTATCAATAGCCCTAGCTGCAACTGCGTTGCTTTTAAATAATTTAATATTTGCGACCGATGAGCTGTGATAAGATATTCTACGGACTTTAACTCAAGTAAAATTTTATTTTCTACAACAATATCTCCGCAATATTCTCCCACAACATGGTTATGAAAATAAACTGAGATATTTTTTTGCTGTTCCGCTTGAATCCCGGCCTCCCGCAGTGCGATCATCATGGCGTTTTCATATACTTTTTCCAAAAAACCACATCCTAGCTCGTTATAAACCTCCATCGCCAGTCCAACGATCTTATAGGACAAATCTTTATGAATAATTTCTGCTTTATTCGTGTCCATTCGTGTTAATTCGTGGCAAAAAATTAAAGGTTAGGTTGTTTCATGTGCCAATCGGTCGCCCGTTCGTACATCCGTGCGATGCGCAGGAGTTTGGCTTCACTGAAGGGTTGTGAAAGTATCTGCATCCCAATAGGCAGTTTATCCTCGGTAAACCCGCACGGCATGCTCAGGCCCGGTATTCCCGCCAGGTTGATGGCGATGGTATAAACATCGGTCAAGTACATGGTCAGCGGGTCGGCCGTCTTGGCGCCGCGTTTGAAGGGCGGCTCCGGCGCCGTCGGGCATATCAGACAATCAACTTGCTGAAAAGCGTTCTCGAAATCCCGGCGAATCAAATTCCGCACCTTCAGCGCCCGCAGATAATAAGCATCATAATACCCGGCGCTTAGGGCATAGGTGCCCAGCATAATGCGGCGTTTTACCTCCGGACCGAACCCCTCCGCCCGCGAACTCATATACACATCAATATAATCGGCCGGGTTGGCCGTGCGATGCCCGTAATGCACGCCGTCATACCGGGCCAGGTTGCTTGACGCCTCCGCCGTGGCGATGAGGTAATAGGCTGCGATGGCGTACTTCACATGCGGCAGCGGCACCTCCACCAATATCGCTCCCATGTCCTTATATGCCGCGATGGCCTTTTCCACCGCTGTTTTCACCTGCACGTCGAGCCCTTCACCTTCAAAAAACTCCCGCACAATGCCGATCTTCAATTCTTCAACCGGCTCCTCCAATCGGGCCAGATAATCCTCCTTCGGCGCCATATCCTCGCTCACGCTGGTGCTGTCGCGCGCATCGTGCCCGGCGATAATATTAAGCATCAGCGCAGCGTCGGGCACATCCAGCGTCAACGGCCCGATCTGGTCCAGACTCGAACCATACGCCACCAATCCATAACGACTCACCCGCCCGTAGGTCGGCTTCAACCCCACCACACCGCAAAAACTCGCCGGTTGGCGAATCGACCCGCCCGTATCACTGCCCAGCGCCGCGCAGCACATCCGCGCCGCCACCGCCGCCGCCGAACCCCCGCTGCTGCCGCCCGTCACCCGAGTTGCATCCCACGGATTGAACGTTTCCTTCAGGCCGGAGTTTTCCGTACTCGACCCCATGGCGAACTCATCCATGTTGGTTTTGCCTAGAATCACCGCGTCCGCCTGGAAAAGCTGCTCCACCACATGGGCGTTGTACGGGGCGTGAAAATGCTCCAGCATCTTCGAAGCGCATGTGGTTGCCCCAAAATGGGTGCACATATTATCCTTCAAAGCGACCGGTACCCCCGCCAACGCACCCACCGGTTCACCCGCCTGCACTTTGCGATCCACCTCAGCGGCCTGTGACCGCGCCTGCTCAGCAAACAGGCTCAAATACGCCCCAACTTTCGATTCCCGCGCCTCGATCCGCGCCAACACCGCATCCGTTGCTTTCCGGCTGCTAATTTCCCCCGCGCGAATCTTGTCCCGTAATTGTAAAGCGCTTAAATTGTCCGGCAACATAAGCATAATAGATTTTGATAATTTATAACTTCGTACTACTATCCTGTAACTTCTTGTTTTTTATGCACGTTTTTTAAGACTAAAGGTGATAAGTCTTTTAATTACAATAAATAGC
>JAFGBA010000268.1 GCA_016933395.1 Sedimentisphaerales bacterium
GGCGATTGAAGTTACGGCATGACGCACCGTGGCGGCAACATCATTAGTCGAAGAAGCAACGTTATCTTTAGCGTCTGTCAGCAAGGCCCCGGCCAGAACCGCCAGTAATATAGCCGCGACGAAACCGGCGCGGCGGGTGGGACGTTTGAATTGCGAAATCATGGTAAGTCTCCTTTTAAGTTGTGCTTTGTTTTCCAAAATACCCGCAACGGCGGGTAACGGCTGGGACTGGCTGAACCGCTCCAAGAGGCTCACAAGGGCACCGCCGTAAAGGCGGTTTTCCTCGCTCCGCACCTGCGACAGCGCTAGCGCATCACAGGCCAATTCGCGATCCGTGCGCATGCGGGCGAACGCCCACCAGATCAATGGATTAAACCAATGCAACGACTGCAGCGCCGCCACCACCCAGCCGACCCAGATATCCCCACGCTTCAAATGCGCCAATTCATGCAAAAAGATATACCGCAGTTCCTCCGCTCGCGTATGCTCAATCACCTCCCTCGGCAGCAGCACCCGCGGACGGATAAAACCAAACAACGACGGGCTTTTCACCCGGTCCGTCGCCACCAGCCCCACCACCGTCCGCACTTGCATTTGCTGCTTGCAGTCTTCGAACAATTCCAATAATCCTTGATCCGTCAATAACCGTTCTTTTCGCACCGACAGCCACAACCGCAGGTTGCTGAATGCAATACTCACCGCCAGCAGCACTGCCCCCGCCAGCCAGATCCCCGGCGCATACCGCCACGCATCCTTCCAGTTAAACGCCACTGTTCGCTCACTTGATATATCCGCCGCAGGAATTACATATTCTCCCTCCCCGGCCAACGCACCATTCGTTGATGGCAAATCGGAACTATCGAATTCACCCGAAGGCGAAACATCTTCCGTTGCATTGAGTATAGGCGCGGCCGCTCCTGCATCATCCTCAGCCGATACCGAAACCACCTTCTCATCCCCGCGCGGCGCCAGGTTCCACACACTAAACCCGCTTTGCAATCCCACCGGCAACACCAGCCGCAACAGCAGCACCCCCCACAACGTGTAACTCCATCGCGGCGGCAGCTTCTTTCGCCCAATCGCCTGCACCGCTACGATCACCAACACAATCACGGCACCATACATCGACGTGCGTAACACCCACTCGAAAATTCCCGACAGACTCGCCCAAAATATATCCATTTTTTTGCCCCTTTATAAATTTGGTTCCCTGACCTGTTATTTTCCCGCCTTCTCGTCCAGCATTTGCTTCAACTCCGCAATCTCCTCCGCCGACAATTGCTGATTATCCAGAAATGCCGCCACCATCGCTCCGGCCGCGCCATCGAACACCCGCTTCACGAATGACTGCGTCTGCGCCTGCACGCATTTGGTTTCGCTCAGCCGGGGAAAATAATGATATTCCCGACCATGGGTGTCGAAGCCGATGATATCTTTTTTTACCAAACGGTTGAGTAGGGTTTTCACTGTACGCGGATTCCAATCGGTTTTATCCGCCAAGGCCGCAACAATTTCATTAGCCGTCTGCGGTGACCGTCGCCACAATACCCGACAAACCCGCCATTCCGCTTCAGATATTTTCGTCGCTTCAATCATGATTCACCTCAATAATGGATTACAACTGTAATACATATAAGTATTACACATGTAATCAAAAATGCAAATAGAAAATCATCAATATGTCAATTATTTCATAAGGCTATAATTTAAAATAAGATACGATTATATTTTTTGTGTCTGGCAAGCAAATTGAAGCCAAAACTCGAATCAATGGTGAGCATTTTCCCCTGGTTTATGAAAACTACGCGCACAAAAAAAGGCTACGGGGTGCTACCAGCTGGGGGGGGCAACCAGTAGCGGGGGGGGAACCCGTAGCCTCTATTATCATAGCATCCGTTTTTGTATCGTCAAGCGGCCACAAGTGTTAAAAAAACAAGATTGGCTGTCAGCTTGGCTACTCCGTCGTTGGTAAAACCATAACATACTTTAATTAAAGGACTTAAACACAATAAGGTGAAAAGCTTGTTTTTGACGGTTTTTCCTATTTAGTCTAAAAACCCTTGCCAACGCTTTAATTAACGTTTTTCACAAGAAGCGCCCACGCCTGCTGGTAAGCGGATAAATCGCTTTCCTTGAATAGAACCATTCGCACCTGTATTAAAGGATGCTTTATCACGTAAGTTTTGATGGTTTCCAAGGCAATTCGAGCTGCGCGATCGAGGGGAAATCGATATGCCCCCGTACTAATGGACGGAAAAGCAATGGATTTAATTTCTTTTTTTACAGCAAGTTGCAACGAATTTCGATAAGCATTAGCCAGGATGACATCTTCACCTTTATTTCCTCCCTGCCATATTGGCCCCACGGTGTGAATTACATAGCGAGCCTTGAGATTGCCGCCGGAAGTGATAACGGCCTGACCGGGTTCGCACCTGCCTTGGCGAGCGATGATGGCCTTGCATTCGGTGAGAATCACCGGCCCACCGGCTCGATGAATCGCGCCATCCACACCTCCGCCGCCCATCAGGGAACTGTTGGCGGCGTTGACAATGGCCTCGGTATCCTGTTGAGTGATATCCCCTTGAACCAATTCAACAAAAGTCTTCATGGCAATTTCTCGATTATGAACAAAATCGTAAAAAAAACTAGACGTCGAACCTGACAGGCACAATGATAACATCTAATCTTTAATATTGTAAGTCAATAGACAGGGGAATGCCATTTTGAATGAGGAAAACGACTATGCTAAAGATTTTAGTGACAGACAAGTTGGCTCAAGAAGGCTTGGATTTACTGGCGGGAATGGATGATGTGGAAGTTACGGTCAAAACGGGCGTCAGCGAAGACGAACTGGCGTCCATGATCGGCGACTATGATGGACTAATTATCCGCAGCGGCACGCAGGTAACAGCCAAAGTGTTGGCCAATTCCGGCCGGCTGCGGGGCATCGCCCGTGCGGGCGTAGGGGTGGATAACGTCGATATCCCCACCGCCACGGCCAAGGGCGTGATGGTCATGAACACGCCCGACGGCAACACCACCTCGGCGGCCGAACATACTATTGCCTTGATGGCGGCCTTGTCCCGTTATGTCGTGGCCGGATGCAATAGTATGAAGGCCGGGGCATGGGATCGTAAAAAATACCAAGGCACACAATTACTCGGGAAAACATTGGGAGTCGTGGGATTAGGTCGTATCGGCATGGCGGTCGCCCGGCGCGCATTGGGATTGAAAATGAAGGTTATAGGTTATGATCCCCTGGCCGCTCCAGACAGCGCCGCCGAAATGGGCGTGCATCTTATCGATGACCTAAAAGAACTAGTTAAACAATGTGATTATCTTACTTTGCACGTACCGGTAACGGATGAAACCCGCGGCATGATTAACGCCGAACTCATCGGCCTGATGAAGCCCACGGCCCGCATCATAAACGTCGCCCGTGGTGCGGTTATCAATGAAAACGACCTGGCCCAGGCCCTGCGCGAAAAACGCATCGCCGGGGCGGCAATTGACGTTTTCAGCAAAGAACCGCCGGAAAACCGATTTTTCGAAGGGCTGGACAATTGCATTGTAACCCCCCACCTGGGCGCCAGTACGGACGAAGCCCAAGTCGAGGTGGCGTTGGACGCGGCGAAGGAATTAGTGGACGCCCTGCGCGGGACGGCGGTGCGCAACGCGGTGAACGTCCCTGGTCTGGATAAGGCCCTGCCTGTCATCGTCCGCCATTATTGCGAGTTGGCCCGGCGGCTGGGCATCGTGGCGAGTTCCATTAGCCCTGGTAAAATTCAGAGAGTTCAGACCATTTATCGAGGCGAAATCGCCGAACACGACACGGCCGCCATTCGCACGCACTTTGCCATCGGCCTGCTTCAGAAGCACTTCGAACAACCACTTAATATCGTCAACGCCCCGGTGCTGGCCAAGGAACGCGGCATCAGCATTGACGAGACCCGCAACCCCGATGCTCGCGATTATGCCGCGACGCTGGCGATAAAGGTGACAACCGATCAACTCCAGCGCAGCGTTACCGGCACGGTTATCGGCAAAGGAATCATGCGGATTATCGGCATCGACGATTATAGCCTGGAAGTGTCGCCGGAAGGACCGATTCTGATGATTTTCAATGACGACAAACCCGGCGTTATCGGGGCCGTGGGCGGCATCTGCGGCCGGCACGGGTTGAACATCGGCACCATGGGCGTCGGCCGCATCAAGACCGAAAACCGCGCCATGCTGGCGATTGACCTGGACGAATTGCCCGGCCCGGAAGCCATCGAGGAATTCCGCCGACAGGATTTCGTCCGCCAGGTATATGTCTGTGATTTGCCAAAATAACACAACATACCTTAAAAAATGCCAGGACCTTATTTTGGGGCAAGTATGATTTGCGCTCACTGCAATCAAGAAAATCCCGCCGGACAAAAACAGTGTGAATTCTGCGGCCAATCGTTGGAGCGACTATCAATAAAAAAGTGGTTAATTACATCGATTCTTCATCACACGTTAGGCTTTTGTGCTTTCTCAATCGCCATTTTATACATATCCGGCTTGAAACCGATCGGCCACTTCCTAGGCTTTTTATTACTGTTCATATTTCTTGGAGTTAGCATAAAAACTTGGAAACATTTAAATAAAAAACCGATAGTCCAAAAAATCATTGCGGTCGTTGGCATATTGGAATTTCTTAAGATGACTTTGCTTACCTTGTGGTGTTTCGACGCGCCTCCTATAGTGAATGACTACACAGTAGCCGACTTACGCACAGCGCCCAGCCAGTATGACGCCACATACGAACTGCTTTGTCGTCTCAGCGAGGTTGATAAAATCGACTGGCCCAAGGAAAAACAAGGTCTCTCAGCGGAACAGTTAAATGAGTTGATGAACATTCCGGGCATTGCCGAGAGTATCTCCAAAATGCAGCAGCGTGAACCCGACGCGGAAGAACTTCTGGCGCAAGCTTTCAATATCCTCATGGGGAATGGCGATTCGGATTACGCTCAAAGATTAATACTTGCAGAAACCCATGCCAAAGACATTTGTCATTATTGGGAGGGTACGGCTCTGCAGCGATCCATCATCCAAAAGATAAATGCTTACGAACAGGTCTCGGACCTGACGGAGCCTGACCTTTGGGCATCTTTGCAATATTTAGGCCCTCTCAGAGATGTCGTCAAAGCCCACCTGCTTTATGCCCATCTGGCGTGCGCCCATGGCGAACAACATGCCTTGGCCGTTTTCTTGCTGGATATTGATGGCGTCGCCAGAAAACTGAGTCACAACAGCCGGCCTTTAATAGCGAAATTAGCATGTTATGGCGTTTTGCAAATGAATATACGAACGGCTAATCTTATCCTGAACCACCCCACTACCGGCCCTGAAACTATAGCATTGTTAGCGGAACATTTTCAGCCGATTGATAAAGAGATCACATCGCTGTCAAACTCTTTTGTCTATGAGTATCTTATCCTTGATCGTATATATGAGGAAAATATGCCTTTTGGCGATGATTTCATCGATGTAGCGCAGAAATTATCATTTTGTAAACCAAATTCAGCCTTACGAGTCTATCGAAATTATTGGAATCAACAAATTGATAGAGCGACAGATGGTGAAAATATTTATGGGGCAAAACAAGAAATCCTTTCCGTTTGGCCAAATATTTACCCCGACTTTGGTTCGGTTAGTATAAATAAAGACAAGAATCTTCCTAAGTTTTATACAAAATACAATCCACTCGGTTCATTTTATATTCGAATATTCATGATGGATATCCAAAAAGTATTTCTTTTGCGAACGAATGTTCATGTTCGTGACGACCTTTTACAGATCGTCCTCAAAGCCCGTCAAGGTATGCCTTACGATCTGACAGCGCGAGCTTATGGTGATAAATACATATATGACGCCGAGAAGCATATACTTTACAGTCCCGGGGCGGATGAAGAATCCTTTACAGATGATGACATTAAACTTATCATCAATCCCGAGGTGATAGATATCAAGTAATGAAAGGCATAAGTTCGATCCTTGTGACTAAATGAAAGCATAGGACCGCCATGAAACACCAACACATTAACCGTCGAACTTTCCTGAAAAATGCCGCCGTTATGGGCGCGGCCGTGGCGCTGCCGGGCTGTGTTACGGCGTGGCCGGGAAAGGCGAACAGACGGCCCAACATCCTTATCGTCTTCACCGACGATCAAGGCACTGAAGACCTGGCCTGTTTCGGCTCCAAAACCAACAAAACCCCGCGGATGGATCAACTCGCGGCCGAAGGCACGCGCTTCACGAATTTCTACGCCCAGCATGTATGCGGCCCGTCGCGTTCGGCCATTCTATCCGGTCGCTACCCCGTCCGCAGCAAGGGCTGGAGCATGCCGGCCGAGGAAATCACCTTCGCCGAACTCCTCCAGGGCGTCGGCTACCAGACGGCCTGCATCGGCAAATGGGATGTCTCCAATCGCAAGCCCATCATCGAACGCATGCCCAATGCCCAAGGCTTCGACTACTATTTCGGACCTCTCGGCGCCAACGATGGCGGCCGAGTTACCTTCTACGAAAACAACGAAAAGGTCGGCGGCACCGACGACATGGGCAGCCTCACCACCCTCTACACCAACAAAGCCATCGATTACCTCAAAAACCAGCGCGACCCCGACAA